>QNDV01000017.1 GCA_003646045.1 bacterium | reverse complement strand
GGCCATCTGCCAGGCATCCGGTCCCGCCACCCAGGCCACACGGCCGTTGCCGCGGACCACAGTCGCCAACAGGGCAATGGTCGTGGAATCCGTGCCCGCCGTGTGACGCCCCTGCAGGACCAGATCGCTACCGGATCGTGGCGTACCGACCAGAAACCGCTCCCACGGCGGCAAGCGCCGCAGCCCAACCCCGATACCGGCCAGTAGCGGGTGCCCGGGCACGTCACCCCTCTCGGCAAACACCTGGGTCCGCTGCCACTGCCAACGACCGACGGTAACGGGTAGCATAGCGGCCAGGGCGGAGGGCAAAGGCTCCGCGACAACCTCATCGCTGGCCGGCATGATACAGAGCCCAAGTCCGTTTTCCACGGCTGCGGCCAAGGCTCCCCAGTCAGGCGCGGGATTCCAGCCCGACCAACCCGCCAGGACGACGCCGTCCCATTCCTGCCACCCCTGCGGATCCTGCGGCACGGTCCAGACCTGTTGGCTGTCCGCACGAACGATACCGGCGGGTGTGGGGTAGACCACAACCATTTCCAGTCGGGATTCGGCTGCGGCCGCCTGGGCCAGGAAGCGGACATTCCAGTCGGGGCGCATGCTCAACAACAGGACCCGGCGGCGATCCGGGCGGGCGTCCACCACCAGGGACACCCGGTTATTGGCGGGGAACCGTTCGTTGTCCAACAGTGAGACATCCAGTTCAAGCAGCACCAACCCCGACTGCCGGGGCGTATATTCCAGCCGCATTGGAACCGTCCGCGCGGCGATCACGGTCGTATCGGCTGCCACGCCCCGGGGGTCGGTCAGACGGATCCGCAGGGGTGGACCCGGATCCAGGGGGCCCCTGTGGTCCACCGTGAATTCGATCGCGACCGTCTCACCCACGTGGACCGTACGGGGATGACGCAGATCAGCGATCAACCGGTCTGCCGCACCGGCGGGATCCCCCACTCCCAGGACCAGTATCCGGGGGGCGTCGGGCACCGGGAGCACTTCATGACCAGTGCCGCGCGCCCTCCTGGTTTCGCCGCCATCAGCCACGACTACCACTGCCCGTACCGGTCGGCCCGAGCTGCGGCGCCGCGCCCGGGACACGAGACCGTCCAGGTCCGTTCCCACTCCGGTCGGTGAACGTTCCGGCTCCAGGGGGACCGGGGTGTCGAACCCGTTGCCCCGCAGACGGGTGATGGACACGTCCGGATAGTTGGCCTGGAAATGGTCCGCCAGGGCTGCGACGATGCCGGTGGCCTGTTGCCAACGCGTGGCGGCCCCGGCCTCCGTATCCGCCAGTCCCATGCTGGCCGAGTCGTCCACCATCACCACCAGTTCGGCGGGTTCACGGTCCCTGCCCAGGCGGTTGAGCACCGGACCGGCCGCCGCAAGCACGAGCAGGACCAGCGCCGTCCCTCGCAACAGGCTCAGGCGCCGGCGCCAGACAGGTGGTAACGCCGGCCGTGTGCGGGCATAGACAGACACCGTCCAAAGGGCGGCCCCTGCCGCCACGATGAGCAACAGGGGCCATAACCAGCCCGGGACCGACCAGTGTATCGCCACCGGCGGCTACTTCCCGGCCTCGAGTTTTTCCCTAACGACCACCTGGGCCGCGGCCAATCGCGCAATGGGGACACGGAATGGCGAACAACTCACGTAATCCAGTCCGACCTTGTGGCAGAAGGCCACACTCGACGGATCACCCCCGTGTTCACCACAGATGCCCAGATGGAGGTCGGGGTTGGTCTGCCGGCCCTTGACGCAGGCCATCTCCACCAGCTGTCCCACGCCCTCCTGGTCCAGTTGCTGGAAGGGATCGTTGGCCAGGATCCCCTTCTGCACATACTCGGGCAGGAAGGTCCCGGCATCGTCCCGGCTGTAGCCGAAGGCCATCTGCGTCAGGTCGTTGGTGCCGAAGCTGAAGAAGTCCGCCACCTCGGCCATCTGGTCCGCCAGCAGGGCGGCCCGCGGGATCTCGATCATGGTGCCCACCAGGTAGTCCACCTTGATGCCCGCCTCGTCCATGGTCTTCTCGGCCACGGCGATGGAGAGCTTGCGCAGGTCGGACAACTCGCGCTTGGCCCCCGTCAGCGGGATCATGATTTCCGGACGTACGTCCACGTCGTCCTTCTTTACGGCACAGGCTGCGCCGATTATGGCAGCCACCTGCATCTCGCAGATCTCGGGATAGGTCAGGCTCAGGCGGCAACCGCGATGCCCCAGCATGGGGTTCAACTCGTGCAGCGAGTCTATCTTGCGATCCAGCATCTCGCGTTCCACGCCCATCTCGACGGCCAGGGCGGCGATGTCCTTGTCCTCCTGGGGCAGGAACTCGTGCAGCGGCGGGTCCAGCAGCCGGATGGTCACCGGCAAACCGTCCATGGCCCGGAAGATGCCGTCGAAATCCTCCTGCTGCATGGGCAGGATCCGCGTCAGTGCCGCACGCCTGGCCTCTTCGTTCTCGGCCAGGATCATCTCGCGCATCTTCATGATGCGGTCCTCGCCGAAGAACATATGCTCGGTGCGGCACAGGCCGATGCCCTGGGCCCCGAACTCGCGGGCCTGGCGGGCGTCATGGGGCGAGTCGGCGTTGGTGCGCACCTTGAGGCGGCGCGTCTTGTCCGCCCAACCCATGATGGTTTCCAGGTTGGGGTCGTCCAGGGCGGGCGGCACCAGGGGCGGCGTGCCGTCGATGACCGCACCGCTGGTGCCGTTGATGGTCATGGCATCGCCGGCCTTGAAGGTCTTGCCGCCGATGGTGGCTTCGCCCTTCTCGGAGTCGACGAACAGATCGCCGCAGCCCGCCACGCAGGGCTTGCCCATGCCCCGGGCCACCACGGCCGCGTGGCTGGTCATGCCGCCGCGACTGGTGAGGATTCCCTCCGCCACGTTCATGCCGGCGATGTCCTCGGGGCTGGTCTCGCGCCGCACCAGGATGACCTTGTGACCCGCTTCGGCCTTGATCACGGCATCCTCGGCACTGAAGACAACCTCGCCCTGCGCCGCGCCCGGGCTGGCCGGAAGGCCTGTACCCAGCACGTCCAGTTGCGCATCGGGGTCGATCTGGTCGTGCAGCATCTGGTCCAGGTGGTCGGGCTCCACCAGTAGCAGGGCCAACTCGGAATCCACCAGGCCCTCGGCGTGCATCTCGGCCGCGATGCGGATGGCTGCCACGCCGGTGCGTTTGCCACCGCGCGTCTGCAGCATCCACAGGCGACCATCCTGGATGGTGAACTCGATGTCCTGCATGTCGCGGTAGTGGTTCTCCAGCCGCTCGCGGATCTCCTGCAGGGACTTGTAGGCCGCGGGCATGACTTCCTCAAGGGTGGGCAGGCCCTTGGCCTCGTTGCCGTCGGGCAGCCCCTCGCGACCGTAGATGTTCAGCTGCTGTGGCGTGCGCGTGCCGGCCACCACATCCTCGCCCTGCGCGTTGATGAGGAACTCGCCGTAGAAGTGCTTCTCGCCCGTGCTGGGATCGCGGGTGAAGGCCACGCCGGTGGCAGAGTTCTCACCCATGTTGCCGTAGACCATGGTTTGCACGTTGACGGCCGTACCCCAGCTTGAGGGGATGCCGTTGATGCGCCGGTAATCGATGGCGCGCTGCACGTTCCAACTCTTGAAGACCGCGCCGATGCCACCCCATACCTGTTCCCAGGGGTCGCTGGGGAAGTCCTCACCTGTGTCCTGCTTCACGATGCTCTTGAAAGTGGCAATGAGCGCCTGGAGGTCTTCCGACGCAAGCTCGGTGTCCTGGATCACGCCGGCCGTTTCCTTCAGCTTGTCGATGGCGTGCTCGAAGCGCTCGCCCTCCACGCCCATGACCACGTCGCCGTACATCTGGACCAGGCGCCGGTAGCTGTCGTAGGCGAAGCGTTCGTTGCCGCTCTTGGCGATGAGGCCCTGCACGGTATCGTCGTTGAGGCCGAGGTTCAGGACGGTGTCCATCATGCCCGGCATGGACACGCGGGCGCCGGAACGCACCGAGAACAGCAGTGGGTTGTCGGCGTCCGCGAACTTGGCGCCCATGATGCCCTCGATCTTGGCCATGGCCTTGCGCGCGTCGTCCTTCAGTCCGTCAGAAATGACCTGTGTATCCTGGAACTCGATACACTGCTCCGTGGTCACCGTGAAACCGGGAGGTACGGGGATACCAAGGTTGGTCATCTCGGCGAGGTTCGCGCCCTTGCCGCCGAGCAGGTTCTTCATACCGGCATCGCCATCGGCCTTGCCGTCACCAAAGAAATAGACCCTCTTGCCGCTCATGGAACCCTCCCTGGAACTAGAAAACGTGGTGCAGGCACGGTCGGGCTCGGCCCGGTCGGGCGCCCCTGGCGTGCTGTTCGCGCATGGTCCAATCTAACGCCCCGATGCCGGCCAAGAAAGCAGAATCAGCCCGTGGCCGCAAGCGGCGGAAAAAACGGGTACCACCCCTTGGCGGTACCCGTTTCCCATGATCCGGAATCAGGACTCAGCGAATGATTACCAGCCGCCCCCAGAGGTCGTCGCGGCCCTCGACCTCCACCTTGTACAGGTAAACGCCGGCCGCTACCGACTCACCGTTGCGGTTCTCCGACTTCCAGCGGATCTGCCCGCCGCTCATATTGTCCGATCCGAGGTTGATCACGTCGTCGCCCGCAGTGGTGAAGATCCGCACCCGCGCTCCGTCGGGCAGATTGGTGAAGACCACCGTACGGCCTTCCTCTCCCGGGATACCGGCGTCGTTGCGCAGGGGGTTGGGGAAGACATAGACACCTTCCCCGCCGGCGACGGGTTCCGTCGTCCTGTCAACGGCGTGCTTCGTGCGATTGCCGGCTCCGTTGTACGGAGCGCCGCTGAAAATGGAGCGCGTATCCCCGTTCCACCGCGGCGAGATAATCATGTCCCGGGGCAGATTCTGGGGCGTGATCTCCGCCGTGTTGGCATAGTCGAAAGCAGTCACTGCATAGTTGTAGCGGAAGGCGTTATAGACCTCGCTGTCGAAGAACCAGATCTTGCCGTCCTCGTCCTGCCCGAAACACGCCGCGCGCGTGGAATGATAGCACTGGGGCAGCGGCTGGAAGTTGAGGTCACCACAGAATCCCGCGATGCAGGCTTCCGGGTTGACCCGGTCGAACTTGCCCACCAGGATCATGTCGTCGGGGGCATCGTCAGTCGAGCGCCAGACAGCCCAGCCCTGGTAGGTCTGCCCCACCAGTTCGAAGGCGTCCGCCGGCAGGGCGGGATCATCCGCATGGTCGTCCATGGTGCCCGAGTTGAAGCGCAGGAAGAGGCCCAGATCGAGATCACGCAATTCCGGCGACGTCTCCGTGGAATAGGTCTCGCTGATCGCAATGGCGGAACCGGTTTCGTACAGACCGCCGTTCCAGGTTCCCACCACGAAGCTGCCCCCGTCCCCCCCGGGCCGCATCGCCATGGCCAGAGAGGTGTTGAGGGTGGGCTGGGGATCGAAATGTGTCCAGGTGGCGCCGGCATCGTCGGAGGAAATCAGCGACCAGCCGTCTTCCATGGCGTACATGCGCCCCGGTGTGGACGGATCCGCGAGAATTTCTATCCTGCGCAACTGGCCCACCGATTCGGGTTGTACTTCCTCAGCCACCAGATTCCAATTCAAGCCTCCGTTGGTGGTGCGATAGAGTCCCCATTGTTCCGCGGCCATGACCAGGGTCTGGCCGTCGGACGGATCGATGCCCACGGACAGGGCGCTGCGCACCCAGGCGCCGTTGTCCAGCGGGTCGGGAACCAGCAGATCACCGTAGAGATCATGCCAATTGACCCCACCGTCTATCGATTCGTAGCAGCCGTGGAAGCGCAGGGAAACCAGTATGTGATCAGAGTCGGCCGGGTCGGTCAACAACTGGTTGGCCTCGGGCAGGACCATGGTCGGACTCGTCTTGTCCAGGTCATCGGGGACACGCAGGCCCGTATCCACGAAGTCCACGCCGTTGTTATTCGAGATGAAGAGACCCACGGCACGGACAGCCACCAGGACACGTGACCCGGTCCAATCCACCGCTGTGACCCGGAAGGTTTCCGGCGGGTTTTCCATACCGGCACCGAGTTGGCTGGACCACTGGGTGAAGCTGGAGCCGCCGTCGGTACTGATGAAGAACCCATCACGCAGGGTGCCCACCACTATGCGATCGACGCTATCCGGTTCCGCTGCCACCACCGTCACCAGCCGGGTAGTCCCGAAAAGCGAGTCGGCCACCGCTGACCAGCCGGCCCCGCTGTTGCGGAACAGACCCTGCGGGGCGGTGTCGGCAGTCTGCCCGGCGGTCAACGAAGCCCACATGGTGCCGTCCCGGGTCATGGCCAGATCCATGAAGTTCGCCTGTCGCCAGGACATGGGCAGAGCGGTGTTCGCCCTGTTCCATTGCAGGCCCGCGGCATCCCAAACCGCGGCGCCGCCGTTGTTGGCCAGATTGATGAAACCAGCCATGTTGCCGTAGGTCGACGGGCCTTCGTTGCGCCAACCCAGTAGCAGCTGGCCAGGCTGATCCGCCCCTACCGTTCCCGAGCCGGAAATCGTAAACCGCAGCACCCGATCGACCTTGTCGCCGAAGCCGCCTTCAGCCTCCACCGCCACATCCAGGCTATCAACTCCCCGCAAAGCGAAACAGCTGGCGTCGTCGAGACCGGGATTGTCCCAACCGACGAGCAGGCCGAAACGCAGGGAGCCGTATTGCCCTTCGGACAACTGGAATTCCATATTGTCCGGTGAAACCAGGTACAGGGAGTCGCGCACGCACAGGGCGGTACGCAGCGAGTCCAGGTCGGCAGTCTGGCCCGAGACGGTCAAGGCCCCCAGCAACAGGCAAAAGAACAGAATCATCGCGGTCGATCGCATGCGTGTGCGCTCCCTGCGTTTGGCGACGGATCCGGCAGTGGCCGCTCCGTCCGGGGGCCAACCACCCCCGGGTGTCCTAGTTCAAGACTTCCAGTTCAAAGTTTCGGGACAGCACCCAGCGGATGACATCCTTCATCTGTTCGCTGTTGAAGCGGTACGGATCGAAGCCCCAGTACACGTCGGGGCGACCGCCCGGCTTGTCCTCGGTCATCTTGTACGAGAAGAAGCCGAAGATCCTGCCGTTGGTCCGGGCCGAGCCGCGAGCCATCTGCATACCGTCACCACGGGTATAGGCCGTCAGGGCCATGGCTCCACAAGTGTCGTCCATGGCTTTGGCTCCCGCCCCGGAAGGCCAAAAGTCGGGATCCCCTTCCGAAGGCCATTCCGGATCGCCGTGCGACCACCAGAATTCCCGCAACCAGTCGAATCGAGCCAGACCGCGGAACATGGGCTCGACGCACAACCCACCGGGAGCGGCCGGGTCGGAACACCTCTGGGGAGCCCAGTCCGTCGTGCGCGTACTTATGTTGCCATCGAAAAACTCGTCCTCGGCCCAGGGGAACTGGCTGGTGATGATCGACAGCTTGCCTGCGAAATACCGATCCTCGTCGTGCCAGTCAATTTCCGGATCGGTAAAGATAGTGTCCCGAAAATCGCTCGGGCCCACGCCATGGTAGTCCTTGAACGCCTGGTCCAGGACGAGCCCCTTCAAACCGACGCAATCACGCCGCCTCTGCAACGCGGCCGCGGTCTGGGGCCGGGCGTAGACGAATTTCGACCCTGCCGAGGTCCAATCGATCAGGGAAATGCCGGCCGTGGCGTACGGATACAACAACGGCCCGCGCAGGATCTCGGTACCATCCGGCAGATCCCGGGTCCCGAAGGAAACAGTGTAGGAGAGATTGCCACCCTGATAGGGGGGATCAGCGCTGTCGAAGACCAAGGGCGTCATGTACCGGAAATCGTCTTCCAGAAAAGAGGCCATCGAACGCTCGCCAACCAGGAAGAAATTCCCCCCCCGCTCCTGGTAGGGGGTAAGCCAGACATACTTGTCCTTCTTGATGACGTTTCCGTCGATATCCCTGCCGTTTTCCGAGCGGAAGTGCTGGAACATGGTCTGCGAAGCCGCGAAGGCCGCGTAGCACAGCACCGCCTTGTAGCGGACGAGATCGTCGTACTCGGGTACTTCCGTATGGTCCAGCCGGTCAATTTCCCAGTCCAGGCCGTCGACACCGCCGGGACCACTCTGCAGGAACTGCCACCAGGGATTGCGGAAGGTCTCGTCATTGCGGGGATTACCGCCGCGGTCGACCCAGTTCTGGAAGCCCTGGTCCACCAACTGGTCGATAACCAGCAGTTCCGCCTGGGACGTCCGGGGAATATAGGGGACTGCTTCGATGTTGATCTCCCAGGTCACCGTCGTCCTGGAGTCGTCCCTGATCTGCAGGAAGAAGGTATGGGGGCCGTCCTGGAAGGAGCGGACTTCCGAGAACTTGTTCTGCGCTGACAGTCCGGCCGGCACCATCCAGCCGCTGTCGTTGGGGTCTGTCAGGTTCTTGACGTCCCAACCGTGGCGCATGGATAGGACTTTGCCGTTGTAACTGGAAGGGTCGGCGCGCCAGACGAAGCTCATGGGCTGCCCGGCCGCGACTTTCCTGAACATGTTGTCCCTCATATCGCCCAGGAAAATCTCCTGCAACTGTATCGCCGGACCGGTACCTCTCGTGATTTGCAGATTGCCTACCTCAATGCCGTACTTGCGTCCCACACTCACCGCGCCCGCCGTATCCTCGAACTGTACCGCAAAGAGGAAATGTTCACCGATTTCCTGGTCTGGGAAAGACGTCAGACGCTTCTCCTCGTCGGGATCGTACCGCCGCCAGGGAAACCAGTAGGTGGGATCTTCGAAGTCCACCATTTCCTCGTAGTACTGGTTGTACAGGTAGGGAATGGTAATGACGGTCCCGTCGCTGGTCACCGCCGACCGCCACAAGTAACGCACACGGGTCGGTGTGCCCAAATCGAAATCCTCGTCCGTACCGGACCAGCCGATATTCACCGTGGGCGGTACCCGGGCGGCGCGGATACCGCCCATGCTTGGAAAGGACACATTGCCCTGGGGGGCGATGGTCGTGGAGGTGAAGGAAATGAAGGCCGGCGTCGGATCCACGGCGCCCTTCTCATCCACCGCACGCACAAACAACGAATGGGACCGGAAACTGCGGGGCCTGCCCTCGTCGTCACCAGGAAAATTGGGCAAGTCGGCCAGGACCACGAAGGTGCTGTCGGTCGCCACCGTGAAACGCCAGGGATTGATTTCGGCGCCGGTCAGCGGGTCCACAGTGAGGGTGTCCCGGGCACTGATTCCGTCGGTTCCGTTGTCGCTGATCTTCCACTCGAAACCCTTGATCCGGGAATCCGGATCCGAGGCGGTCCAGTGGAACTGCACCGCGAATCCCGCTTCGAGCAGGGTCGGTGGCTGACCGGTGATCCTGGTATCCGGACGGGCATTGGGAACCCTGACTCCACCCAGTTCCGTGTCCGTAGAACAGCCCGCCGCCGCCAGCAGCAGGGCCACCGCGATGAGCACGGTTGCACGCACCTTCATGCTGTAACTCCTCGTGGATCTGGTCGCATTCATGTTCTACTCCGGCACCGTGTTGCAATCGACCACGTGGGGTACCCCCAAGTATGAACCATGCAACTCGATGCGGAAATCCTGACGCACCGGCACGCCCAGCACCGGTGAATTATCGGCGTTGCGCCAGGGACTCCCGTCGGGGTCACGGCGCCAGTCATAATCGGGTTCGGGAGCACCGCTCTCCAGGGCCACCGGCCCCAGACTCAGGGGCAGGGCCAGTGCTCTGCGCGTCTCGGGCGAAACCTCGGCCCCCAGGGTACACGACCGCCAGTTGGATCCCGGAGGCAACGTCCCCACGGGACGCACCTGCTTGAAGTAGTTGTAGGCCGTCGGCCGTGTGCGGGGGTTGTCGGCGCAGGTCGCCTGGTCAACCGCCACCGCCTGCACGGAACCGTCTCCCAATTGCACGATGGAGCCCCAATAAAAAGCCTCCGCCAGTTCCAGGTCACCCTGGCAGACGAAGCTCAGGAACTGCAGGAAGCGCAGCGGCGACGAGTTGAACAACTCCTCCGGTACGGCAACTTCAACCGCCATCTTCCACAGTCCCTCGCTGGTGATGGACAGCAGGTCGTTTTCACTGGCAGTGATCCGGGTGATGTCATCGCTGCCACCGCCGTCCTTGATCTGGTTGTTGGGGTCGCATTCGTTGTTCACCTGGTAACGCCAGGCCATCATGCGGTCGCGGGGATTATCCCACCGCTCCCGCGGATCGTCCTGTCCGTGGAAGAGGATCGACATGCGGTAGACCCGCGCATTAATCCAGTAGTGGGTTCCTTCCAGACCTGAAACATCCTCGAGCAGGGTTACCAGCCGCGTGGAGCGCTCGATGGCGAAGAAGGCAGGCCGCAGGAACTGCAGATCCGTGGGCTCGGTGGGATTCTCGCGCACGGACAAGCCGGTGACCGAACCGTCCAGACACGGATGGGCAGGTCCGCCCTCCTCGTAACAGACCAGCTCCGGGTCGGGGAAATCCGAGACGTCCGAGTCACGGGGCATAACCTCGAGACATTGGACACAGGGTGGATAACCCACGTGGAATTTAATTTGGGCCGGTGTGCCGTCAAGCCGACCGTGTTCATCCGCCGCAGTCATGTTGAAGGTGTAGGTGGTGCGCGGTCCCACGATGAAGCCCAGGGTGTCGGCGTACCAGCCGTTGGCATCGGGCAGGCCCAGATCCGTGTTCAGGGGACTCGTGGCAGTCTCGAAACCGAAGCGGCCACCATCCACATGGGAGCGCCGTCCGGCCACGAAACCTTCCAGCCCGATGCCGAATCCCGCATCGAGGGGCACGTCGTCCGGATCATCGCGTCCCAGGGATTTCACCACCACATAGGTCCTGTCGGGTATGCGGGCGCCATTGGCAAAGGGATACTTGATCTGGGGGTGGTCGAGATACTCGTAGTAGGGGTAGATCTGGGGGTCACTGCCATGGGCAGCCGAATCCAGCACAGCGGTAAAGGGATCACGGTTCACGATAAAGGTGAACTCGCGGCTGAAATCAGCCACCTCCACTCCCGCCACATCGACGGAATTGACCACGAGATTTACCGGGCCGCTTTCCAGCAACGTGTTGAACGGGTCGGTGGTCAGGGGATTGTCGTTGGCAAACGCCAGACTCGTGACTTCGCCGAAGTAGGAAAAACTGTCGCCGGAGGCCTGGTCGAACTTGCGTGGGTGCCAGAAATCCTCCTGGGCCGGGATGCACACGCCGCGCAGTTGTCCCCGCAGGGACCACTTGTAACCGAAGAGACCGTCATCGAAAGGATACACCGTATCGATCCTGGCGAGGGCGTCCGGGTCGTAGTTCAGGACGTTGGGAGTACTGCCCATCCAGGTCACTTCGTATGGCCTGTTGAAGCCCACCGTATCAGTCTGGCCCACGGCAATGCGCACCGTGTCGCCATCATCCTGGTTGACCCGGTAGAAACGGATCAGCGGCGTGCCCAGGGTGTTGCTGAAGAAATGCAGTCGCGCCGGTGTCCGGTCGTAGTCGCCGAAGTCGTCGATGGCCACCATGTGCAGGGTCATATCGGTCGAGATCCGGGTACCCTGTTCGATCTTGAAGTCGAATACCGAGTCGGTCTTGGTGGTCCAGTGCGCGATTTCCAGGGTCGAGGCATCCAGCGCGGGATTGAAACGCTCATCCTCCTCGTCATCCGAGGTCAGGGGGTCCTGTACCGTGGTGTCGGTGAGGGCCCACACGAGGCGTTCCACGCTGCCGTCGGCGTCCGCGCCGTACCAGAAGACGTGGTAGTGGTAATAGCCTCCACCATGCTCCACCGGCGCCCCGACGATGAAGGTCTCCGGCGCCTTGTTCACGATCACCACTTCGGGCACGAAGGCGCGGCAGCCTGTCAGCACCAGCAGCACTATGGCCAGGGACGCCAGCAGCCCCCATACGTTGTTTCGCCGGTTTCTCATACTGGTATGCGCCCCCTCGGAAGCGATATGGCTTCACAGGTGTCTGGCCGCCGCATTGGTGGGACTGGCGGCGGAATACCGTGCCAGCCTCAAGTGGTTTCGGCCAGCGGGATTGGTCAGGTTTCAGCCCCTGAAATATAGGGAGCGGGTCCGCGCGGTGTCAACCAAAGCTTGTTTAGAAGACGGAGTTTTCGGCCTTGGGCGGCGCTAAACCGGGTTAGACTTGTGGATCCACCGGTTCAACCGGCCCGCGGCATGAAAAATGGGGAGCGGCCCCGCAGGACCGCTCCCCGACAGCTTGCGCTGAAGCAGCGAACTACTTCACCAGAGCCATCTTGTTGACCATGACATCGTTGCCCATGCGCACTTCGTAGAAGTACACACCGCTGGCAACGCGGCTGCCTCGGTCGTCCTTGCCGTTCCAGTCGATGCTGTCCTCGCCCTGGGCAACGGTACCGTTGATCAGGGTGCGAACCAGCTCGCCCCGAACGTTGTAGACCTTCAGTGACATCTCGCCGTTGCGCGGCGCGACGTACTTGATGGTCGTCGTCGGGTTGAACGGGTTGGGGTAGTTGGTGATGCTCATGACAACCGCAGGAGCAGCAGCGGAGACCTCAATCGGGTCACCAACGATACCGAACCGTGCCAGGATGTCCTTCAGCACACGAACCCGAGCGGCGAGCGTGGCGTTGGCCTTGCTGCCCTCGTTGGGATCGGTGTAGATGAACATGAAGTCGTACGGCATGGTAATCACTTCGGACGTGGCAGCAGTACCGACACCCGAAGCGATGGTACAGGCACTGTACACGTAACCACCGTCAACACCCGAGTCGTCAGCGAAGGTGGCGATACGCACGCCATCGTTCACTGCCGTCACGGCGTCGAAGGTGTTGATGCCAGCACAGCCACCATAGGCGACCCAGCTGTCAATCGACGTGAACACCGGGTTTGAAGCAGTGATCAGCACGCGCGGAGCGGTCTGGCCACCGATCAAGGGCCGGAGGTTGTAGCTGTTGAACGTTACGTTCATGTAGTCGGACAGGAACGTACCCGTGGTGACGCCGGAGGCGGACATGTCGCCAGCCAACTCGTCGCCAGTCATATAGGCGTTCTTGTTGCCCTGATCCAGCCAACCGGTGATGAGGCCGACATCGTCACCGGAGTCGTTCAGCTGATCGCCGTTGGACAGGGTGAACGAAGCCAGGTTACCCGCAGTGTACAGCAGGGTCTCATAACCAGCGATCTGACTGGCGGTCGCGTGGGCACCGAGGCCGTTGCCGACACCGGAGCTGGGACCGTGGGTGTAGAAGTGGTCGAAGTGCGTACCGGCAACCAGGCCGAGCTGGTTGAAGGACGTGTACCACTCGTTCTGGCCGCCACGGTTGGCGAAATCGTTCCAGAACAGGATCGCCGGCTGGGTGCCGAACTCGTCTATGATCGTCGGCAGGCAACGCATGGTCCACGATGAGCTGTAACCCAGCACGTTGTCGAAGTCCGCGAAGTCAGCCAGATCACCAGGCATGGTGGCAACTTCAAGCACCCCACCGAGATCGTCCTCGGCGGTGATGTAGTAGTGCACCTGGTCGCCCGGGAACAGCAGGCCCACATCGGGCAGGTCGGCGTAGTAGCGGTCGGGCAAGGGGGCACCGGCACCGACAAACACCTGCTGGCAGAAAACGCCACCCTGGGTGACGGTACTACCGGCTTCCAGAGTCATGTTGAAATC
>QNDV01000016.1 GCA_003646045.1 bacterium | reverse complement strand
TCCTCTCACCCATGATTGGCGGATGGGCCACGACCGCCCTCAACGTGACGGTTATCCTGGGCTGTCTCGGTATCGTCGCAAATGACCGGCGCGGTCTGAAAATCGGCCTGTGGCTCACCGTACCGGCGATCCTGTTCATCATCGCCGGTGAAGTGACGGGCGACCGGAGAGTGAACCTGGCTGCCTATCCGTTTACGCTGCTACTCTATCTCCACATCATCCGCCTGATGTTCAAGACGATCTTCAGAACCAAGGTCGTAACCCTGGACACCATTGGCCTGGCGCTGTGTACGTATGTGCTGTTGGGAGTCCTGTGGGTACTGTTCTACATACCCGTGCTGCTGTATGACCAGAATGCGTTCGTTTTTGCCAACCTGCCGCCGGATGGCGACGTCATGAAAGAAATGACCTACTTCAGTTACGTCACCCTGACGACCCTGGGCTACGGCGACGTGGCCCCGGTTTCGCCACTGGCCCGGGGCCTGGCGGTTACCGAGGCCCTGACCGGCGTACTGTTCCTGGCGGTGTTGATATCACGGCTGGTGGGATCTTTTGCGCGTCGCTGACTGGTGCTCTGTCAGTCGCCGATCCGGGCCGCACGACGGCCCAGCGGTTTACTCAACTCGATCTCGTCGCGGATGGGAATGCCGTGATACCCGACGCGCGGCACACTGGGCTTGAGCAGCCGGATCTTGGACATGCTGCCCAGACGGACGGCGCTGATCACGAAACCACGCTTCTGGAAGAACCGCTGCGCATCCAGGTTGTCGTTGGTGGTGATGGCCCACAGGTGATCGCAGCCGGCGGCCAGGGCTATCGATTCCACCTTCTCCAGCAACTCGGTACCGATCCCCATGAATTGGCAGAGGGAGTCGATGGTGACGATCTCGCAGGCCTCGTCGTCGATGGCGTAGGTCACGAGGCCCACGCGTTCCGGGCCCTCGGTGGCGATATAGCCGGGCAGAAGATGGGGATCGTGGACTTCGTCCCGCGAAACCACGAAATCACCGCCGAAAAGCAGCTCGGTGCGCTCCTGCACCCACTTCCGATCATCATCCGACAGTTCGTTGATCTGCATGCCTTGTTTCCCGCAGATAGCCGCGGCGAAATTCCGCAGACGAGTTTGTTGCAGCTGGGCTTCCATGCCCCAAAGGTGGAACACGGCCGCGGCGGGCGCAAGGCGGGGTCGCTACCGGCTACCACGCCGCAGGATATCGCTGTCCAGGCCACCGGGCCAAGCCACAGCGTCCCCGAGTGCGGCTGCACATTGGCATCATACATGCTATCTTGCCCCTGCCGCCCTTCCCTGATCCCCGCACGAGAGGTCCTGCCCGTGATGTACCCTGTCCTGCGTCCCCTTGTCGTGCTTGCCCTGCTGTTCACCCTGGTTACCGTGGCCCACGGCCAGGATGAATCGCACCGCTCGTATTACGACAACCACCGGGTCTTCGGCGCCGCTCTCCAGGCCTCGACGCCCTACGCCGACTACGCCGAGGACTACGACGCGGGCTTCGGAGTACACGGCATCATGGACTATCCCCTGGCCACACTGTTCTCCCTCGTGGGCGACATGGGCTGGAACCGGTTCCGTGGCGCCGATGGCCGGGACGATATCGATGTCTGGGAATTCTCCGCGGGTGGCAAGTTCAACATACCGCCGTTCTACATGGGAGGCGAAGTCGCCTACTACACGAAGGTCGACAACGTGAACTGGCTGCCGAGCATGGGCCTGCGTTTCGAGCGGTGGGAATTCGCGGTACGCTGGAAGGCTGCTGAGCGCGTGGGTTGGGTGAGCTACCGCGTCGGCTACTATTTCTGATGTCTACCCCGGCTACCGATCTGACCACCGCACCGGTGGGGCAACTGGTGCGGCGATTGGCCATACCCGCCTCGGTCGGCTTCTTCTTCAACACCATGTACAATGTGGTGGATACGTTCTGGGCTGGACGCCTGTCCACCGACGCCCTGGCGGCCCTCTCCCTGTCTTTCCCGGTGTTCTTCGTACTGATCTCCCTGGGTTCGGGGTTTTCCACCGGTGCGACAGCGCTCATCGGCGATGCGCTGGGACGGGACGACCGCCGCGCCGCAGCCTGTATCGCCAGTCAGGGTTTGATCCTGGGCGTTCTGGTGGCCCTGTTCGTGATGGGCGTGGGATATGCCACGGTGCCCTGGCTCTTCCGCCTGTTGGGGGCCAATGACACCTACCTGGCCATCTGCCTGGAGTACATGTACGTCATCCTGGCGGGCAGCGGACTGGTGCTGACGTTCTACATGCTCAACGGCATCCTCAACTCCCAGGGGGACACGCGCACCTTTCGCGACTACCTGATCGGCGCCACCCTCTTGAACCTGGCCCTCGATCCCTGGTTCATGTTCGGTGGTTTCGGATTGCCGGCCATGGGCGTCAGGGGCATCGCCCTGGCGACGCTGATAGCCCAGGGCGGCGGCATCTTCTTCCTGGGCTGGCGGGCCCGCCGCACTGGCTTGCTGTTCCGTTCGGAAGGCGCGCGATGGTATCCGCAGCCTCAGGTGTTGCGCGACATCGTGGGCCAAGGGGTGCCGGCCAGCGGCAACATGATGTCCGTGGCCCTGGGCATCTTCATCATCACCTGGTTCCTGAGCGATTTCGGACAGGCGGCCGTGGCGGCCTACGGTGTAGCCACGCGCATCGAGCAGATCGTCCTGCTGCCCACCATCGGACTGAACGTGGCCGCCCTGACCCTGGCCGCCCAGAACGGCGGTGCCGGTCGCTTTGACCGGGTGCGGGCCACGGTACGCACCTGTCTTGCCTACGGCGCCGTGGCCATGGCCCTGGGTTCGACCCTGCTCTTCCTGGGAGCCGAACCGCTGATGCGCGCCTTCAGCGACGACCCGGTGGTGGTGGGCATCGGGGCGCCCTATCTGCGGATTGCGGCCTTCATCGAATTCGCCTACGTGATCCTGTTCGTCAACACGGCGGCCCTGCAGGGCTTGAAGAAGCCGTCCTTCGCCCTGTGGATCGGACTGTACCGGCAGATCCTGGCGCCGTTCGCGGTGTTCTGGCTGGCGGCCCGGGTTTTCGACCTGGGGTTGTTCGGCATCTGGTGGGGCGTCCTGGGCATCAACTGGACCGCCGCCCTGGTGGCGGTGTGGTGGGCACGGCGGATGACGGGGCAGGTGGAGAGTGCCTATGTGGCGTGGGTACCCTCATCCCCGGATGACGGTATCAGCTCCGCGCGAACATGATCCCGTAGCGATTCAGATAGTCCTTAAGGGCCAGGGCCAATTCATCCAGATCGCCGCCACAGGCATGGTCCGACCATGAGAACCAGGCGTTCCCTGCGACCTCCAGTTCCCGCCTTGCCTCGGCGGAAATCGAACCCAGGACTACCTGAAGCCGGCCGGGAGCCGCCGCACCGACGGGCAGTTCCTGGTGAAGATGGACCTCGCGAGCCCGCCCCTCGTCATCAAGGTGCAGGACATCGCCCTCCATACGACCGGGCGCACCGGCGAAGTGCTCCGCGTAGATACGGAACTCCTCCAGGATACCCCGCAGGATATCCAGGCGCTCCTCGTCCGTGTGCCGGGCGACAAACTCTTCCCTGGTCTTGATCAACTTGGCGGGCTCGCCCAGCACGAACGACCCGGCGGGGAAGGACTTGGTCACCACCGAACCGCTGCCCACCACCACGTCGTCCCCCAGCTCGACACCGGGCATGATGAAGATGCGGCAGGGCAACCAGACACCCTTGCCGATGGTTACTTCACCGTGGACCACCGGGTAACCAGCCAGCTTGTCCTTGTAGGCGCCGTGGGTGAAGATGTAGGAGCCGAAGCCCACCGCGGTCTCCGCACCGATAGTCAGCGGGCGGGAGGGATCCATGATGGTATAGGGAAAGATGTGTGACCGGTCGCCCAGGATGATCCGCGAGTCGGGAAATGGTTGCTGGGCCCGGATCACGGCCGACTCGCTGACGATCACGTCGTCGCCCATCTCTATGTGGGGCACCAGTACGATAGCCGTGGTCCGTACCTGCACCCGCTTGCCGAAGCGCGCGGTTTCCCCCACCACCACGGCGCCGGCGCTGAAACGCGTGCCGTCGCCGATCTCGCAACTGCCGGAAATCTCCACCACACTGCCTGGACCGAAAGAGACATCCTTGCCGATCCGATAACCCTTCAGCCGATACCACATCTTCTTGAGGGGCGACGGCAGAATGCCCACGGTCAGGATCCTGCCCAGGGGCAGGCGTGCCTCGTTGAAAATCACGCGTCATCCTCCGGCGTCGCCAGACCGGCCCGGGTCAACACCAGGGCCAGGAGGCGATCCATGGTTGCGGCGGACTCGCTGGTGGTTCCCGCCGATGTCTTCTTCTCGAACCTGAACCTGTCGAATTCATCCGTCCCGCCGATCAGCACGAGCTGGCCCCGCTCCTCGAGGTCCTTGTCCACCTCGCCGATGGCACTCTGGAAGATACTGTAGGACGGCACACCCAGAAAGGCCGCCTCACGCAGCATGGTGCCCCCGGAGGAGATCACGAGGTCCGAGCCCTTGAGCAGCGGTACCGGGGGGATGGGATTTTCCGGCACGTGAAGCGGGCACTGCCAGTCCCAGCGGCCCAGTTCCTCTGTCTGCCACGGATACCGTGGCAGGAAGACCACGTGGATGTCGTCGCGTGCGGCCAGGAAATCGAGCAGTGCCTCGTAGACCGCCTTGGATTTCGGGGAATAGTAGTGGGTTTCGGCGGCCGGAGGACGGAAGGAAACAACCGCGTGGGACGGATCCAGGCCCGGTGGCAGAAATGTATCTTCCGCCGCCACGTTCCGCCCATGGAAGGTCAGGTGTTCCTTGAGACCGGGAAACGGCAACAGTCGGTCGGCGGCGAAACCCCGGGACCGGAAGATCTCCGGTGCGATGGCGTCAGGGAACGCCACGTATGTGCCGAGTTTCGTGTAGGACCCCAGTTCGGCGTGTTCGTAGTCGCAAATAATGAAGCCGGGGATACCCAGTAGCCGTGCCGCCAGGGCACCGGAACGACTGGCGCAGAGCAGCATACTCGGCGACGATCCACGCACGGCCAACACCAGGCTCAGGGCCCTGCCCAGAACACCGGTGATCTTGCGCCATTTCTGTTTGCCGAAAGCATGGCCCACCGGCAGAAAAACCGTCCCCCTGTCTTGCAGCAAGCGATGGGTTATGGAGTTGTCCCGCGCCGTGACCACGACCCGGAAACCGCGTTGCTCCAGTTCGGTCGCCACCGGCGCCAGGTACTGGACCTGGGGCGGGTTGTCGATGTCGATCCAGATCGTGCGGGTACCCGAACTCATTCCTGCACCTCGTATCGTATGCCTGCTCCGTCGCGTACCGCCCAGGCGACCCGCGCCCGTCGGGCGCCTTCACCGCGGATGGTCCATCCCCCCGCTTCCTCGACAAGCTCCAGTCGATTGCGCTGGCGCCACCAGTCGTTCACTTCCCCGGGCAAGGCGGTCCAGGCCCGCCCGGCGTCACGCAGTTGCGCAAGTCTTTCCAGCAGCGACCGGTACAGTTGCTGGCCACGCTCTTCACGCATGTAGTCCGGGTGCACGATGAACGAGGCCAGCCCGCCTCGCGCCTCGATGACTTCGAGCTGGCTCCACCAGATATCCGGCGTCGCGTCGTTCAGCACCGCCAGCAGCGTGTAGTCCTGGATTGTCGTCAAGGGCAGCTCGAGAATATCACCCACGAAATATGGTCGTATCGTGCAGCATCCCCCGCGTTGGGGATCAAGACGGGCGCTGTTGGGGACGGACATGTCGTAGGCGATCGCCAAGTGCGACAACCACTCCTGGCGGCGATACATCACGGGGGACCTGAACCCGCGGGCATCCCATGCCCGCAGATAACCGTTGATCCGTTCCGCCCGCTCACGGAAACCGGATTCGGTGTCAAAGAGATGGCCGTCGTGGTTGAGGCCGTGCAGGGCCACCTCGCAGCCACCGTCGCGCAGCGACTGCAGGAAAGCCCCCGGTACTTCGTAACGTTCCTCCGGCACCACCTCGAAGGCGGAAACCAGATCGTGTTGCGCCTCCATTTCCATCAGCCGGCCGCAGAAGTCGCGGCCCGCTGCCGTCTCCACGTCGTGGGTCAGGATGGCTGCCATTCCGCGACCCTCGGGCCAGTACCAGATGAACGGCAATCGCTCGGAGCCCGTGATCCGCAACAGTTCGGTCCAGACCGCGTCCTCCAGATCCTCTATCGCCGTTTCCACCGGCCAGCGTGGAAAAGGCACGTCCTGCCAGCCGCGCAGGGCAAAACGTTGCATGTGCTTGCGCAGGGCCACCGGCAGGAAGGGTCGCAGCAGGTAGTAGGCGCGGCGCACCATCGAACCGGATCCCGGGACCGCCGTAGCACCGCCGGCCTGCTCCTGGTATCTCTCCAGGCGCAGGTAATCCACCGCCTCCGCCACATCGTCCGGCAGCACCGCACCGAGGGCTGCCAACTCGGCGTGTGGCATGGCTGCCAGCACCGACGACGCCGACACCTCGGCCAGGGCCGCGGTCACTTCGGCGGAACAACGGGTACGCTTGGCGAATTCGGCCAGCATGATGATCGCTTTCCCAGTCTTGACGGAACGCTAGTGCAATTCCGCCAAATCCACCCTCTCGGCCTTCCCGCTCCGCAGACTCTCCAACGCCTTGAACGTGGCCAGGGTCGTGGCCAGCTGTGACTGCAGGGGAATGGGCTGTCGCCCCTCGCGGATGCCCTCCAGGAATGCGGCTACTTCCTGCTCCTGCCCCTTGCCGGGGCAGCGCTTGCGCGAGCGTCCGCCTTCGCCGTGCAGGATGACGGCGTTGTAGTTGTCGATGACCGCGGTGCGTCCGCCCGCCGACGCTTCGAACCACTCCTTGGGCAGGCCCTTGGCGCCGTGGGCGAAGTAGCCCACCGTGCCGATGGAGCCGTCGGCGAAGCGCAGGGTGATCAGCACCGTGTCATGGGGACTCTGCCCGGGATCATCGGCACCCACGCAGGTCGCGTGTACCGACACGGGGTCGGCGCCGCACACGAACTGCATCAGGTCGATGAAGTGGCAGACCTCGCCGATGATGCGGCCACCGCCGGCGGCAGGGACCTGGATCCAGTGGTCACGCGGGATGACCCCCGCGCTCACGCGGTACATCATGGCCAACGGACCGGGATCGCGGCCCAGGTGCTTGCGGACCTCGACCGCCGCCGGTGAGAAGCGCCGGTTGAAGCCGGTCTGCACCACCGGCAGTTTTTCGTCGGCCTCGAGGGCAGCCGCCTGGCGGGCGATTTCACCAAGTTCGGTCTCGTTCAGACAAAGCGGCTTCTCCACGAACACGTGTTTGCCCCGCGCCAGGGCCGCCAGCACACCCGGCCCGTGCTGGTCGTGGCGAGTGGCCAACACCACGGCGTCGGTTTCGGCATCGCCCAGGACGGCGTCCTCGTTGTCCACAGCCTGGGCAAAACCCAGACGCTGTCCCGCGTCCACCGCGCTCAAACCGGTGCGGGTAAAAATGGAACGCAACGCCACGCCGGACGCCCCGGCGAAATGGGGCAACAGGAAAGCCTGGGCGTAGGAACCGGCCCCGATGCAGCCCACGCCGATATCCCCGGCGCCCTTGGCCGCGGCACCATCCAGTCTGATGACCGGTGACGATGCCGGACGATCCGGATAATCCAGCAGGATGCCCGCGAAAGACTCGTTCCGGTTGGCCAGCAATTCGTAGGCGGCCGGCGCCTGGTCGAAGGTGTAGCGATGGGTGACCAGCGCCACGGGGTCGAAACGTCCCGCGGCCACCAGGTCCAACACCGCTTCCATGTTGCGGCCCTCGGTCCAGCGCACGAAACCGTGGGGATAGTCCGTGCCGCCTTCCTCATAGGTGGGATCGTAGCGGCCCGGCCCGTAGGAGCACGAGACCTGGAAGTTGATCTCCTTGCGGTAGTAGTCCTCCCGCGGCAGATCCATGCCCACGGCGCCGACAACCACCACGCGCCCGCGTTGGCGAGTCACGCGTCCGGCCATGGTGACCGGATCGTCGCTGGCGGTAGCGGCGCAGATCAGAACCAGGTCCACGCCACGACCGCGGCTGAAGGTGTCCAGCTGGGCCTCGACGCTGTCGCCTCCCAGCAGTCCCACTTCGTCGGCGCTGCCGGTGCCTGTCGCCAGCTCGAGGGCGGCCGGTGCGATGTCGGTACCGAAGACCCGGCAACCGTTGGCCTTGAGCAGCTGTCCGGCCATGAGTCCCACCACGCCCAGACCGATGACCAGGGCATTCTCGCCCAGGGTCGGTTCGGCCAGGCGCACGCCCTGCATGGCGATGGAAGCCAGGGTGGTCATGGCAGCGGCATCGACGCCCACACCGGCGGGCACCTTGGCCGTCAGGTTCACCGGCACCACGATCTCGTCGGCATGGTTGGCGTAGCCCCCGGCACAAGCCACCATGTCGCCCACCTGCAGGGTTTCCACGCCCTCGCCCACCTCGATGACTTCGCCGGCGGATGAATACCCCAGTCCCTGGGCACCCTCCAGCTTGGAGCGCACCTTCTGCAGGGTGGCCTTGACGCCCACGGTACGGGCCATGTCCAGCACCATGCGCACCTGATCCGGGCGGGCCTTGGCCTTGCCCAGCAGGGACTTCTTGCCGGTGACGATCTTGTTGCCCTCGGTACCCGGACTCACCGCCGAGCAGAGGGTGCGCACCCGCACACATCCGGGAGCCAGCAGGGGCGCCGGCGTATCCACCAGCGTCACTGAACCGTCACTGAACTTCAGGGCCAGGATTTTCACAGGGGGTCCTTTCTTCGCGGATCCGGTCGTGGACGGCAACCACCATAGGGGACAGATGGTAACGGTTCAACTTGGGATACGAAAGGTCGGGAGATGCACTTCGCGGCCGACCCGGATGTGGCCAGCTACAATAATATCCGGCGGCGGACACTCTATCAATGATTAATCAAAATATCTGCCGTAACGAGAAATAGTCACACTAACTGGTACCGCTACCCGGAACGGAGATCCGCCTCGAAATCCCGCATCCAACCAGCGAGATCTTCGCCGTAGACCTCACGGGCATGGGCCAGGCTCTGGTCCGTGAAAAACTCCAGGAACAGCTCCCGCCCTCCCTTGGCAATTAGTCGGGCGATCCAGGCGCCGGCCACGGGATATGAGACGTCGGTGGGCAGCAGGGACCAATCCTCCCACAGGGCCGCCAGGGATACCGCGGGAATGCCAGCCGCCTCTGCCAGGGCCTTACGTGCGGTTTCCATGCGGTCCCGATCCGTCTGGTCGAAACGTACGGCCGTGCCCTCGTTGACCAGACCGTTACGCACCGCCGGATTCAGGGCGTGGTTGCTGATGATGTGCGTCATCTCGTGCCCCACCGTTTGCTGTACGCGGCAGTGAACCAGATTCAACTCCGGCCTGGCAAAACCCAGGGTCGGCATGCCCGCTTCGTCGGCCTCGGTCTGGTCGGCCCAGACCACGAACAGGATGGGCTCGTCCGGGCCGCCGCCGAACCAGGTACTGATGATGTCGTAGGCTTCCTCTCGCCGTCGCGCGAAATCGGGACGGTCCAGATTCGTCAGCCGGTCAGAAAACAGGAAGCTGAAGTGCTCGGTGCGAAAGCGCTGCCAACTGTCGAAACGCTCGGCCAGACCGAAGGCATTGAGATTACCCACGGCACTGCGGGTGGCATTGCGCGTGGCAGCCACGTCACGGGCGATGATCCAGGCACGGCGGGCACGCTGGTTGTCCCCTAGTTGCCAATGGCACGAACCCAGGTACACCTGGGCCCAGGCATAGACCCAGGTGTGATCGCGGTCCCCGCTGGCGGCGCCTTCCAGAAAGATGATGGCCTCGGCGTAGTGGCCCGAATCGGTCAGGGCCCGGCCCACCGCCAACTGCACCTGGGCGCTGCCCTGGCCGGTGTTGATGAGGGCCTTGCCCTGGGTTACGACTTCGTCGAAGCGGCCCTGTTTGTAGAGATTCCAGAGGGAGTCGGCGGGGCCTTGTTGGGCTACGGCGATGGTAGCGAGCGCAAGGATCAGCCCTGCGATCAGGATGCGCACCATGCTATTCCTCCTGCTTCCCATGCCCAACGCCGCGGCGATCCTGAAAGCCGGAAATGCCGACGGCACGTACTTCCCCTTCTCCACCGCGAGAATGGTCCGGCGGCGCACACCCACGCGATCGGTCAGGTTCAGGCGAGGTACGGTGCTGATTGAGGTGCTCAAGCGGCTTCATGGGACCAATGTGCGTTATTCCGAACATTATGTCATGCATATATGGCTCTTGTTTGTGTGACGCTCGTTAGCCTCTCTCCGGCCCTGTCCGGACAGGGGTTCCAGAAGTGGAATCCTGCGCATCCTCCCCACCGCTCCTCCACCCTGCTCCACTCCCATCCTGAACACACTCCATCACCGGGTATACAAAGACTTTACGGGAAATGACGAGGAACCATCCGCCATGGCACACACCTTGCGGTCCGCCGTCCTGGACAGACCCGAATGATCCGTATCCTGCCCCGCCGCGGCTATGCATCCGCAATACCCGTGGCAGGTTGCACGATCGGATCCGGGAATATGGGCAAAAACCATCGACAAGGCAGTGACAGGTGATGTTGCGTACCAAGCTGAATTTCCTGCCGATCCTGGCCGCCGTATTGCTTGTGAGCGGTGCTGTAGCCACGGACGCGCTGGCCTTCGACCACCTGGAAATCACAGTGGTCAATCCACACGTGGTGGCCGGACGGCCCGCCGTGACGGTGGAAACGGATTTCAGTGTCAATGTGCGGGCGGTCAATGCCGACGGCACCACCGACGTCAACGCCAACTTCATCCACGCCCAGCTCCAATCCCCCGACGTAGCGGCCACTCTGCCCGGCTCCAGTTACCTGTCCGGTGGCGAATTCCAGTTCGACAACATCCGCTTCGTGGCCGACGGCCAGCCCGTGCGCCTGCGGGTGGTCGACGCCGATGACGGTTCGGTGCCCGCGGCCGAAGTCGAGATCAACTGCTACAACTACGTCCACCACTTCGACCTGGGTATTCCCGGCGGCGACAAGTTCGTGAACCAGGCCGTGAATGTAACCATCACCGCCCGTGACCTGAACGGCGTGGCGGTACTCAACTTCCGCGACGACCTGACCCTGGACGCCCTGGTGGGAGACTTCCCCAGCGGGCCCACCCAACTCGTGGGCGGCGGCAGCTTCAATCTGGGCGCGGCCACCGTGCCGGTCACTTTCTGGGGCACGGACCCGGTGACCCGCGAGAACGTCCTGTACGCCACCAACAGCGTCGTCTATCCGGGCCAGGCCTCTGCGGCCACCGGCAACGCCACCGTCACACCCCTGCGACCGGGCGCCCTGTCCACGATCATGCTGTTGCTGCCCGGCGAGACCCTGACCCCGGGCGAGAGCCCCGGCAAGAGCGGCCTGCCCAGCAGCCAGACCTCGGGCCAGAACTTCAACGGCATCGCCGTCTACGCCACGGACCAGCACTGGAATCCCATCGAGGGTGCCGGTTTGCCCAATTTGACCTGGACCAGCGACGACCCCAGTGGCGGCGTCATACTGCCGGGCGGTGGGCCCATGGGCGGGAACCCCGAGTCGGCCCTGTCCTCCACCCTGATTCGCTCCGGCACCACCCGGGTCACGGTCAACGCCAGCGGCGCGGTCACCGCGAGCAGCCGCAGCGACCTGATCATCAATCCCCAGGGTCTGGACCACTTCGAGTTCGATACCGGCGTGTGGAACCCCGCCGACCCCCAGGTGACCACCATTCCCTTCAACATCCGCATCATCGCCCGGGATGCGGCCAACAACGTCTTCCCCCTCAACGGCGCGGTAAGCCTGCGAGCCAGGATCGGCGCCGCGGACGAGAGTGCCGACTACATCATCACCAACAACTCCACTTTCGTGAACGGCCGCCTCGACGCCCTGGTGCAGGTCACCAAGCGCGGTTTCAGCGCCTACATCATCGTGGATTCCGGTGTGGTGGGGAACTCGCCGGCCTTCCAGGTCAACGCGGGCCCCTGCGAGAAGATCCTCATGTCCTTCCCGGGGCAAAACTGGGTCAACGGCCTGAACGACGAGAACTTCAGCGGCAACCAGGGCACACCCAACGCCGTGACCGCCGGCGACATCATCGCCAGCATGGAGATCCGGCCCGTCGACCGTTACAACAACCTGGCTCCCGGTGCGCGCAACGTGACCTTCAGTTGCCCCAGCGGCTGGTTCGAGATGCCGGACTACGCGGGCAACGTCATGACCATCAACAACGCCACCAGTGCCCGGGTGACCCTGCGGTCGGCGGACCAGTTGCAGTACCTGCGGGCCGAGTCGAGCGGCATCCGGGCCAACGCCTCCAGTCCCGTGCAGGTGTCACCGGCGGCGTACGCCCGCCTGGTGGTCGAAGCGCCGGGCGAGACCCTGGACCCCGGCATATTCGACACCATCGAGGACGACGGCAAGGTGGGCGACCCTGGTGACCAGGATGCCGGCGTACCCTTCGACGTGCGGATCTTCGCCACGGATTCCTACTGGAACCCGGTCAGCGACCAGAGCCCGGCCCTGCCCGTCTCCATGGACTTCAGCAGCAGCGACCCGGCGGCGGTGCTGCCGGCCAACCCCCAGTCCATCAGCGACAACCAGGGCGACTTCCAGGTAACCCTGGTTACCCTGGCGGATCCCAACCACCAGACGGTGCAGGTGGATGACAACGGCAGCGGTGTCACCGCCTTTGCCGCCATTCCGGTGCGGGCCGGCGTCATCGACCACTTCGATATCGGCATCAACAGCCGTACCAGCCCCACACCGGCGGACGTGCTGTCGCTCATCCCGGACCACCGGGCCGGCTCCCTGCTGCCCAACGTGACCGTGGTGGCGCGGGACGTGTTCGGCAACCACGTCAGCGACTACACCGAGAACGTGACCCTGTACGTGAGCCACGGCACGGGCATCCTGACCCCCACCTCCATCGACATGGGCGCCGGACTGGGCAGCGGCGGTTATCAGGGTTCCTGGCGGGGCAATATCCAGATCACCCGCGCCGGCACCGACGTACGCCTCTTCGCGCGCGAGGACACCTACGCCAACACCGACAGCAGCAACACCTTCGTGGTCTTCGCGGGTGCCCAGGACTACGCCGACATGATCATCCTGCTACCCGGCGAGACCCATACCCCGGGTATCGCGCCGGGCAAGGTGGGATCACCCCTGCCCGTGATGGCCGGAGACCCGGTAGTGGCCACGGTCATCGCCACGGACGCCTGGTGGAACCAGGTGCCGGTGCAGCCCCAGATCCACTTTACCAGCGACAACTTCTTCCAGATGATCACGGCCAACAACACGCCCCTCGATCCGGACGGCTCGGGCCTGTTCGATTTGTTCCTCAAGACCGCCACCGGCCACCAGTTGACGGCGGCCGACCTGATCACCCCCGCCATCACCGACCAGAGCGACATCGTCGCCACGCCGGGCCTGTTCGACCGGCTGATGGTGCTGCTGCCCGGCGAGGCGGCCCAGCCCGGCGGACCCGAGCCTGACGGCAAGACCGGTACGCCCCTGCCCCAGACTGCGAGTCTCGAATTCGACGTGCGGGTACGGGCGATGGACCAGTTCTGGAACCAGGTGAACGAGAGCAGTGAGC
>QNDV01000015.1 GCA_003646045.1 bacterium | reverse complement strand
TGCTGGCAAGGCTCTCGGCGAACCCGGCCGTGGTATTCGATCCCACGACCTATGAGAACTACCTCGAGCGTATCCGGTTCGAAGCCGTGCGGGGGTTGCTGGAGTCCGCTCCGGACTCCACGGATATTCCGGCCCATCTGTACAGCGGCGACGATTCCCTGGGAGCCTACCGCTTCATTGCGGTCATGGCTGATTCGGCGGGCGCGCAGCAGTGGCGGCAGGAGCAGGAACTACAGAGCCGGCCCTTCCTGGCCCGCTGGGCACAATTCCAGCAGGAGACGGCCCTGCGGTCGGAACTGACTCGCCAACGGACATTCGACGCCGACTGGATTTCGTGTCTGGAATCCGTGTCCGCCATGCAGGAACGTGTGGCCGCCGGTGGTGACTGGACGGCAGCCTGGCTGGACCTGCGTGAGAACGTCGTCAGTCTGTTGGACGACTACGCCCGCCTTTTGGGCGGTGACCGTGAACGGGCAGCCAAGTTGCAGCGGGCCGCGAGCATGGTGCAGGAGCTGGACGCTCCGCGGGAGTTGTCTATCACGTCGGTGACCGTTCGCCTCCAGGGGGATGTGCTGCCCGGCGGCGAGTGCGTGGTGGAGTTGCACCGCCCGGATGGATCTGTCCTGCGTGGCGACACGCTCAACCTGGGTCCGGCGGCGCCGGGGGACGCCGGTCGCGTCGGCACGGTGGCTCTGGACTGGAATCTGTCCCTGGCGGCAAACGAGGCTCTGGCCGTCGTCGTTCGTGACGCCGTAACCGGTGATCCGGTCATCGAGGCGGACTACCCGGCCTTGCGCGACAGGGTGGGCCCGGGCGCCCTGTTGCGACCACGTGGTGAGGATACCGGTACGGTGGCCTTCAAGCTGGCCCCGACCTGGTGGAGTAGCCTGTCGATCCAGGAACTCGAATAGACGCCGCCCCGGGCCATGTAACCTTGGTCCGGCCTGAACGTAGAAGAGAGCGGGACCATGGAGTCCCGCTCTTTTTTTAATAGCCGCAGTTTTTGCAGGAGGTCCGTCATGGGCAAGCGCAACACCGTCAAGAAGCGCAGCACCATCGCCATTTTCGCTGTCCTGGGCCTTCTACTGGCGACTGCGGCCCTGGCTACCGAACCTGGTGACGCCACCGAAAGCAGACAGATCGTAATCGTCGGTGATGACGGCGAACGCGTGGTGGTGAGCCTGGACGGGACGGAACTGACGGTGATCAGCGAGGACGCCGACGGGTCCTCCGTCCGCATGGTGGACATGGAGCAGATCGGCAGGCTGGTGGGAGATGCCCTGGGGGATCTGGATGGGCATCTGGCCATACTCCAGGATCTGCAACTGGACATGCACATGGGCAATGACAATCGCCTGAACGTGAGCTGGGAGGACGAGACCTTCGAGTTGGACGTAAACGAGATCATGGTCCAGATCGGCGAGGCCCTCGAGACCGGCCTGGGCGAATTCGATACCGACGACTGGTCGGATGTTCACGTGCGTGATCGCAGCGACGAGGATCTGCGGCAGGAACTGCGCGAACTGAAAGCGGAACTGCGCGAACTGCGGCAGGAATTCCGCGAGCTTGATCGCGACGACGACTGAAAAGCGGATTGGTCCCCCGCGGCGCCCTTGCGGCCTCCCCCTTGGCCACGGGCGTCGCGGTGGGGCCGTCAGGGTTGATCCCTGCATATGAAAGCCCACCGGCACCTGGCCGGTGGGCTTTCTTTCCCGGAATCCCGCGCGGAAGAGATTTAGAAGTTGTAACCCGCGGTCAATTTCACGTCCGGAGAATCAGCCAGACCCAGCTTCACTTCCCCGAACCACTGTTCCGTGAACCGGTAGTCGCCCAGGATACTCAGACCCAGGTCGGAATTCGAATTACCATCGTGGCTGACGATGTTCATCCCTATTTCAGCACCAACTGAAAACGCCGACTCGGGGATATCCCAGATGAAATCCGCATTGAGAGCCCAGAACGTATGATTGTCACCGAATCCAATTTCAACATTGGGCACCAGGCGAATGGGTTCGAAGATCTGGCCCACGTTGTAGTGGCCACCGATATGGAACTGATCCGGATCAATGGTATAACCGCCTCGCAGACCGAAATTGCCGGCGGTAGCGGTTGCGGCAGTCAGGCCGAGTACGAAAGTCAGCAGGATTATCTTTTTCACAGTGTTCCTCCCGGAAATGAAAAGCGAAACCATCCGAAATTACCCGGCTCTATTTAGCATTTATCGTCAGGTAATTCAAGATCAATAATCGATGGTATCGGCGTGGTGAGTCGCAAATGAGCGGTTTGCCTACGTCCGCCCCCCCCGGGGGGTCCTACTCGCCAATAGCTCCCAGCACCTCGTCATGCGCCGGAAAACGGTCCAGTTCCTTCTTGCTGAACACCAGCTTGCCGTCGACGGTGACTTCGAAGACACCACCGCCTGAGGCAATCAATTCCGCCTCGTATCCGTATTTATCGCGTATCGCATCCGCCAGACCGGCGGCGTGGGGCAGGTAGTTTCAAACCTGGCAGTATTCGATGGTGATGTGCATGGCTGTTCCTTCCGCGACTGTCCGCCCCCTAGAACCGGATCACCGGCTTGGGCCAGGCGGCCAGGGTTTTCTCGAAGCCTTCGGGTGTGAAGTCGTCGATGTGGACGATGGGTTCGTTGCCGCCGCCGAGGATGATCTTGAGTATCCGGTCCTGGATGCCGTTGGATCGATCCTCCAGCAGATTCCTGGCAATATACCAGGTTTCGAAGATCCGGCGACCGATGACGCTGTGCAGCGTAAGGCCGTTGACGATGACCCGGTCGAAGGCCTGGATGTGGAAATTACCCTGCTTCAGGCCGAAGAGGATCACTTCGCCGCCGCGCCGCGTGGACTGCAGGGCGTTGTTGACGCTGCTGTTGAAGCCGGCCATCTCCATGGCCACGTCGCAGCCGATGCCGTCACAGGCCGCGCGTACCTGCGCCACCAGGTTCTTGTCGGCCGACCAGGAGTGTTTGCCGCTGTGGGACAGGTCCACGGGGATCACCTTGTCGGCGCCCAGGGCCAGGGCCATCTCGATGTTGCGGGGATTGGGCTCGATGCCGATGACCCGGGTGGCACCCAGGGCCCGCGCCACCATGACCACGAACAGGCCGATGGTGCCGCAGCCGAACACGGCCACCGTCCGACCCCGCAGGTCGGCGGTGGTGCAGGCGTGGACGGCGTTGCCGAAGGGCTCCTGCAGGGCGGCGACCTTCAGGGGTATGCGCCGCTGGTCCGTGGCCCAGAGCACGTTGGCCGGCAGCTTGATGTACTCGGCGAAACAGCCGTCACGGCCGATGCCGATGATCACGTCCTGGCTGCAGATGTGGGTCTGGCCGATGCGGCATTGGTAGCAGGTACCGCAGATGATGTGGCTCTCGGTGGAGACCACATCCTTGGGTTTGAAGCCGTAGCGATCCGTGACGGCCGAACCCACGGCGACGATCTCGCCCACCATCTCGTGGCCGATGATCCGCACCGTCTCCTTCTCGCGCTTGAGTGAGTCGAAGATCATGCCCTTGAAGGCGGTCCGGTTCCAGATGCCCCGGTCGCTGCCGCAGAACCCGGCGTAGATCACCTTGACCAGTACGTTCTTGGCGTCGGCCGGGTCGAGTTTCTCATCCAGGACGGGGGTGGGCATCTCGCGCTTCTCGAAACCGCGTGTCTTGTCCCAGGGCATGCTGGACTTGTCGTAGACCAGGCATTTCATCGTCTCGGCTGGCACGGGCCACCTCCGGGATGGAAAAACAAAGGACCGGCCGGGCGTCCGGCCGGTCCTTCCGTGTCCGCCGCCGGGCGGGTCAGTTCATGCGGTCGAAGCTCTCGCTGTCCGGGGCCCAGTAGCCATCATCGAGATCGTCAATCCGATTCCGGGTCTGGATCTCTTCCTCGGCCAGCAACTCGTCCAGGGAAACCATGTCCGGCTCGGAAGAAACCATGTCCGGCTCGGAGGAGATCATGTCCAGCTCGGCCGGCGGGTCTCCCATGACGCCGGGCAGGGTACAGGGATCACCACCGGACAGTTCGTAGAGGAAGCGGTCGAAACCCTTGAGCCCGTGTTCGCCCACGGCGACCGCCGCGGGGGAGGACTCGTCGGGCACGGATCCCCGGCTGACCGCAGCCGGTTCTTCGTCCGCTTCCGCGTGGGATTGACAGTAACGTGCCACCAGTTCGTCCGCCAGATCAAAGTACGCCCGGCTGCCGGGTGAGCGTCGGTCATAGATCACGGCGGGTTTGCCCTTGAGGGCCATCTCTGCCAGGCGGGTAGTACGCGGTACGCGGGCAGTGTACAGCACATCGCCGAACTCCTCGTCGAGGCGGGCCGCCACGTGCCGGCCGGCACGGGTGCGTTCGGCGGCCATGGTCAGGAAGATTCCGTCCAGGGTCGGAGTCATTTCCACGCGGGCCGCATCGCCCTCGGCGAAATTGCGGGCCCGGAACTCATCCACGAAGTCGAGCAGGCTCTGCACCGTCCGGCGACACAGTTCCTCGGTCTGCACCGGCACCAGGAATCCGTCCGATGCCAGCAGGGCGGCGCGGGCGCCGGGACCGAGGCTGGGCGGGCAATCAATGATGATGGTGTCGTAGAGATTGCGCGCGCGGTCGATCTCGCGCACGAACTCGCCGGCCCGGCGCTCGAGGGAATCGAGATACCGTTCCTCGTCCTCGAGGGTCAGCACCCGGGGAGAAATGTAGTGCAGACCCTCGAGGGGCGAGATCTGCACCAGGTCCTGGAGCTGCTCTCCGCAGTCAAAGAGATCGGTCAGGCTGACGGGCAGGTCCTCCGGGGCCGTGCCCAGTGAACGGCAAATGCCGCACTGGGGGTCTGTACCCACCAGCAGAACGCTGTGTCCCGAGAGGGCCAGGGCCGCACCCAGGTTGACGGCCGAGGTGGTCTTGCCCACGCCGCCCTTGCGGCTGACCAGGCAGATGACACGGCCGCCGACGGTGTTCCACGGCGTCCGGCCACGCGGGCCGTCGGGGTTGGTATCGAGTGAATCAGGGGAGGGGTCGGAAAGACCCCGGGCATCGGTGTCGGCCATGGCAGCACTCCCTTGCTGGTTGTTTGGCGGCAGCCGCGTCGTCCCTGACGCGGTAGGCGTTGCCGTCGTGCGAATCCGCACCCCCTGCGCGGATCCGCTATCAATGTTGTGCAAATGCTAACGCTTCCGGCACGGGGCGGCAACAGGAAACCGATGTCAACGGCAGACTGCCCCATGGAGGAGCACTAGTCGCACAGGGCCAGCAATCGGGGCACGAAATCCGCAGCCCCATCGAACACCTCGCCGATGTTGCCGGCCACCATGTAGGCCGGGGTAGTGGCGAAACCGTTTTCCTCGTCGATAACCGTTTCACCTGCGCCGCAATCCACGTGGCGAGCCCCCATGGTCTCAACCGCGGCGGCAGTGGTCGGGTCGTTGCCGATGGTCAACCGGGGTGCCAGATCAGGACCGAAGACCCTGGCCAGGATCACCGGAGCGATACACATGGCGCCGATGGGCCGTCGCGCCCCGTGGGCGGCCCTCAGGAACTCCGCGACCTGGGGGTCGACTGTGCACTCGGCCCCGTTGACCGCGAAATCACACAGGTTCTTGGCGGCCCCGAATCCACCGGGCAGCAGCACGGCGTCCACATCGTCGGCCGCGACCTCCATCAGGGGCCTGATCTCGCCTCGGGCCAGGCGGGCCGATTCCACCAGGACGTTGCGGTCCTGCCCCGCGGCAGGCTCGCCGGCCAGGTGGTCGATCACGTGCATCTGGGGGATATCCGGGGCGCAGACAACGGCTTCGGCACCGGCTCGCTGCAGGGCCAGCAGGGCGGCGCAGGTTTCGTGGATCTCCGCACCGTCGTATACGCCACAACCGCTGAGAATGACGGCGACCTTCTTCATCGCGATACCTCCCGAAGCAGACCCGAAACGAGGGGACGACCCGGCCAGTTTAACGCTTCGCGGGGGGTGTGTTCAAGGGGGGCGCGTATCCGGGCGCGGACCCGGTCCGTGGCCGTGCGAGGAAATCTTGGTGTCCACCGCTTCAGGACTTACTTTTCGGGGGCGGGCGCACCGTGACGGCGGCCGCGGTATTACACGGGAGCGGAGCGCACATGACGGGCAAGATCGCAGTGGGCGGCATCACACGGAAGGACGGTCTCGTACTGGTCCGGGTACTGGGTGCCAAGCCCGGCCAGGGACTCGCCGGCCGTGCCCTGTCGAGCCTCGGTCTCAAGGGCATCAACATCGTGTGCGTTACGAGTTTCTGGGACGAGGAGGGACTGAACAACATCTCCGTGGCGGTGGACAAGCGGGATCTGGACCAGGCGTTAGGCATCCTCCAGGAGGTCAGCGAAAACCTGCAGGCCCGCGCCATCAAGTTCCAGAAGGGTTGCAGCGCCATCTCGATCTACGGCCCGCATTTTTCCGAACAGCCGGCCATTGCGGGCACGATCTTCGACGCCACCTCGCGGGTGGGTGTCGACATCCTCCTGATCTCCACCTCGTTCAGCACCGTCAGTTTCGTGACCAACGAGGACCAGGCGGATGCGGCGGTCACCGAACTGCATGAATCCTTCCGCGTACCCTAGTACGAAAACCCCGACCCTCCTATGAATTCCCTCAGCAGCGACGTGGGTGGCACCTGGCTCGCGTCGATCGGCAGCAACAGACCCAGGATATCGATCAGCGTGCGGGCCAGGCCGTAGTTGGGATCATCCGGGTCCACGGCCGCCAGCCTCGGTTCGGCCCACAGCTTGAGCACGGCCATCTCGTAGGCCAGGCCGGTGTTGAAGAACAGGTCGGCGTTGTTCTGGTGGGGGAAGATGTGGGTGTCCTCGCCGTGGCGCACCTTGGACCAGCGGGCCAGGGTCTCGCCGGCAGTGTAGCCGCGGAACTGGGCGTCCCTGACGATACGCCGGAACAGGCGCGTGTGGCTGGTGCGGATGTAGCTGAGGTTGGTGATGTTGGTGTGGCACAGGGCCGACACATAGATCAGCAGCTTGCGCGCGGTGGGGATGGCCGGTGTCATGGCCGGATTCAGCGCGTGGATGCCCTCGACGATCAGGGGCTGACCCTTGGCCAGGATCGTGGGCTCGTCGGCCAGGGAACCGGTACCGCTGACGAAGTCGAAGCGCGGCAGATGCACCTCCTCGCCGGCCATGAGCTGCTGCAGGTGCTCGTTGAAGAGATCAATGCGCAGGGCGCTCAGGGACTCGAAGTCGAAATCGCCGTCCGGAGCCCGGGGCGTGTCCTCGCGATCGACGAAATAGTCGTCCAGGGAGAGAGCGAAGGGGTGTAGTCCCAGCACCCGCAACTGCACCATCAGCCGCTTGGCGCTGCTGGTCTTGCCGCTGCTCGAGGGGCCGGCCAGCAGGACCAGGCGGCCATCCTCGGGCTGGTCCGCCACCCGCCGCGCGGCGTAGACGAAGAACTGGCTGTGACGGCCCTCGGAGATCTGGATCATCTCGGCGGTACGCCCCTGCACCACGTACTCGTTCAGGGCCCCGGTGTCCTGGAAGCCCATGTCGCTGACCCAGCCGGCATAATTCCGCAGGGTATCGAGCAGCATGGGCTGGGGGGAGAATTCCGGTATGCCGCTGATGCCGCCCAGGGGTTCGACCAGCAGTACGAAGCCGGGTTCCTCAAGCACCAGCTTGAATTCGCCCAGGCAGCCGGTGGAGGGAAGCTGCCGGCCGTAATACAGCAGTTCGCGCCCCTGCATGCGGAAGAGTGTCAGGTTGTGGCGGCGCAGGTAGCGGGCGGTGGCGTGGTTGCGCATCTCGCCGCGGCGTTCGTAGATCTTAAGCAGTGCCCGCAGGCCCAGGCGCTGGGGACTGAGGGCCAGGTCGTCGCCCTTCAGTTCGCCCATGCGGTTCTCGAGGGCTGTCAGTTCGTCGCGGGTCAGGGGAGCGGGCCGGTCCAGTTCGATATAGTAGCCGCCGCCATAGCTGAAATTCACGGTGAGACGGTGCGCGGGGAACAGGTCCTCGGCTGCGGCCGCCAGCAGGAAGAGGGCTGATCTGAGGACGGTGCTGCGGACCATGGGGTCGCGGAGGTGGATCAGGCGCAGCCGTTCCTCGCCGCTGAGGGATTCGTGGAGACCGGTGCGTCGGCCGTTGATCGAGGCGATGACTGCCGGGTTTTCGCCGGCCAGGAGGGACGGATTCTCGCGCGCCACGAGTTGCTGAACGGTGGTGCCGACGGTGATCTCGATACGGTGGCCGTCCCACTCCACCCAGGTCTGGTCGGCACCCATGATCATCCTCCTGTAATTCAGGGTTTTGTTTGGTCCTTGTTACCGCTATTCTGGGCGGCGACGGCAGAGTCGGGGCCCGAGGTTTCCTTGCTGTTTTTAGCACGGGAATCGGTTACGTAAAAGCCGGATCCCCGGAACAGGATGCCGGATCCTCCGGAAATCAGTCGCTCCACCTTGCTGCGGCAGGCGGGGCAGCGCTGGCGGCGGGGAGCCGAGATGGGCTTGAACTCTTCGGTAATCAGCCCGCAGCGCGTGCATTCGTATTCGTAGGTGGGCATATTGTGCTCCTGGCTTGCGGGAACCCAAATGCCCCCGGAACGGGACAATATGTGGGTCGGGGGACGATGACGCCAATCCAGGCGGCGTTCGCCGTATCATGACCAGTCAACGGAAGGAATCGATACCATGAAGATCGCCATCAACGGCTTCGGCCGGATCGGTCGTTCGGTGTTCCGCATTCTGCACGAGCGCGAAGGTGTCGAGGTTGTCGGCATCAACGACATAACCGACGCCGAGACCCTGGCCTACCTGTTGCGCCACGATACGGTGATGGGCAACTTCCCGGGCAAGGCCGCCATCGAGGACGGGCACCTGGTCACGGACAAGGGCGCCGTGCGCATCAGCACCGAACGTGATCCCGCCAAACTGCCCTGGAAGGAACTGGGTGTGGACTTTTCCATCGAGGCCACGGGGGTCTTTCGTACCCGCGAGCAGGTGGCCCAACATATCGCCGCCGGGGCACGCAAGGTCATCCTCACGGTGCCGGCCAAGGACGAGATCGACGCCACCGTGGTGCTGGGCGTGAACAACGAGGACCTCAAGCCCGAACACCAGGTGATCTCCAACGCCTCGTGTACCACCAACTGCCTGGCGCCCCTGGCCTACGTGTTGGACAAGGAGTTCGGTATCGAGAGTGGTTTGATGACCACGATCCACGCCTACACCAATGACCAGCGCCTGGTCGATGCTCCCCACAGTGACCTGCGCCGGGCCCGGGCCGCCGCCGAGAACATCATTCCCACCACCACCGGCGCCGCCCGAGCCGTGGGCAAGGTGCTGCCCGCCCTGGACGGCAAACTGGACGGCATGTCCCTGCGCGTACCCGTGCCCTGTGGTTCGGCAGTGGATCTCGTCACCGTCATGAAGAAGGACGTATCGGTGGCAGAGGTGAACGCGGCTCTGAAAGCCGCCAGCGAAAGTGACCGGATGCGGGGTATTTTGTCCTACGCCGCTGACCCCATTGTCTCGGCGGATATCGTGGGTGATCCCCATTCGTCCATCTTCGATCCGGGTTGTACCTCGGTGGTGGGTGGGAACCTCCTCAAGACCGTCAGTTGGTATGACAACGAGTGGGGCTATTCCAACAGGGTCTGCGACCTGCTGAACGTGATGGCGGAGATCGGCTAAACCTGTTTCAGGACAATAGGTTGACGGCGACGGCGCGGATGGCGATCCGCGCCGTTTGCCGTCGTTGCCACAAATGCTGTATAATCCCTCAACATCACATCACCGTGGAAGAGTCCTTCTGCATCTTCTGGATCTGCGAGGCTACTCATGTCTGTCACGTTCCGTTGTCTGTTCTGCCGCCTGCTGCTGATTTTCCTGGCCCTGGCGGCGCTGCCCGCCCTGGCTCTCGAAACAGCGCCCATTGCCCAGCCGGCGCCCTCCCTGATCTGGGATGCGGCCTATCTCGACCAGCAGGGCTCACTGCTGGAAGCCGGCATCAAGGCCCGTCTGGCCGACAAGACCCTCAAGGCCGATCCCGGTGCCACGGCGGGTATGGATGACTATGACGTGACCTGGTACGACCTGGTCATGGACATCGACACGCTGCTGAACGAGGTGATCGGCACCACCACCATCCGTGCCGTGGTGACGGGTTCATCCCTGAATGAGATTGACCTGCATCTGGCCGCGATCCATACCGTGACCGAAGTTCGGTCAGCCGGCCTCGTCACCGTATCCTCGCAACCGTCCAGCGAACTGTTGACCGTGACTCTGGATCGCACCTACCTGCAGGGCGAGGTCTTCGAGGTGGAGGTGGATTACCATGGAGATCCGTCCACCGGTGCCCGCAACGCCTATGGCTGGTCCTCCGCCGAAGGCGACGAGATGATCTGGACCCTGAGCGAGCCCTATGGCGCCCGCGACTGGTGGCCCTGCAAGGATCTGAACACCGACAAGGCCGATTCCATCGACCTGCACATCACGGTGCCCGATCCCCTGATAGTGGCGAGCAACGGCCTCCTGACCGGCCAGACCGTCCCCGTGGCGGGCCGCACCACCTACCACTGGTCGACGCGGTATCCCACCCCCACCTACCTGGTGTCCCTGGCCATCCATCCCTACCAGATCATCAATGATATCTATGTGCCGGCAGTGGGGGATCCCATGCAGGTGGTCCACTACTCGGTTCCCGCCTATGGGTCGGACGCCACGGCTGGTTACGCCGTCACCATCGACATGATCACGGCCTTCGCGGCCGCTTTCGGCGAGTATCCCTTCGTGAAGGAGAAGTACGGCCACGCCCATTTCCCCTGGGGCGGCGGCATGGAGCACCAGACCTGTACCAGCATGCTCTACTGGTACTATGGCGAGCACATCATCGCTCACGAACTGGCCCACCAGTGGTGGGGCGACATGATCACCTGCGCCGACTTCCACCATATCTGGCTGAACGAGGGTTTTGCCCGCTGGTGCGAAGCCTACTGGGAAGAGGCCAGCAACGGACAGCAGGCCTACCGCAATGCCATGAACAGCCACAAGTACCTGGGCTCGGGCACGGTCTACGTCGAGGACACGGAGCACGACAACATCTTCGACGGCAATCTGACCTACGACAAGGCCTCCTGGGTCGTGCACATGCTGCGGTTCGTGCTGGGCGAACAGGATTTCTTTGACGGCCTGGCCGCCTATCGTGCCGCTTTCGAGATGGGTTCGGCCACCACGGAGGAGTTTCAGGCTGTTCTCGAAACATCCTCGGGCCGGGATTTGTCGGCGTTCTTCCAGCAGTGGATCTACGGTGAGCTGTATCCGACCTATGCCCTGGGCTGGGCGGTATCGCCCTCGGGCACCCAGTTGAACCTGTCCCTGCGTCAGACCCAGTTGTCGGTGCCCATCTTCGACATGCCTATCGAGGTCCGGGTAGTCACCGACCTGGAAACCGTTACCCATCGCCTCGATAATTCCCAGGCTCACCAGTGGTACAGTCTGCCGGTGAACGGTACCATACAGTCGGTGGAGCTGGACCCGGATGACTGGGTTCTGTGCACCAAGACCTACGAGGGTGTAAGCGGGGTTCCCGCTGTTTCCTCGACCGGGATTGTCGGCAATACGCCCAACCCCTTCAATCCGCGCACGACGATTGCCTTCAATCTGGCAGCAGAGGGCCAGGTCAACCTGGAGATCTTCGATCTGGCCGGGCGGCGCGTGCGGACCCTGATGTCGGAGGTGCTGCCGCAAGGTCCGGGGAGCACGGTCTGGGACGGCACCGGCAACAATGGTCGCCCCGTCGCGGCCGGTATCTACTTTGCCCGCCTGCGCGCGGACGGAGTGGAGAGCCTGCACAAATTGAGTCTGGTCAAATAGCGCGCCACTGCGCGGGGAACAAGGAGGATCCGTGCGCCATCTTCTGGCGGCATCCCTGATCTGGGCCCCGTCGTTCGGCCTGATCAAAGGGCGTCTGGTAGGAGTGGACCCGGTGGCCGTGGCTGCTTTTCGCCTGGCCCTGGCCGCGGCCGCTTTTGCGCCCCTGCTGGTCGGAGCCCGTCTGCCCCGCCGTACCGTTACTGCCGCCCTGGCTCTGGGTATGCTGCAGTTCGGCCTGATGTATGTCCTCTATATCGCTTCCTATGCCTGGTTGCCCGCCTGGATGGTGGCCGTTTTCACGGTCTTTACTCCGGTGTATGTGTTTCTCCTGTCCGACCTGACGGAACGTCGTCTCCGGGTCCGGCACCTGGCGGCGGCCCTGCTCGCCGTAGTCGGCGCGGGGGTCATCGTGGTGACGGGACTGCCTGCGGGCGCCGATTGGCGCGGCGTGGTACTGCTGCAGGGAGCCAATCTCTGTTTTGCCGCGGGTCAGCTCCTGTTCACCCGTCTCGAGCGGAAGGCCGGGGGCAACGAGGCCTCACTGCTGGCCTGGATGTACCAGGGTGCCGCCCTTTTCACCGTGGTGGTAATGCTGGTGCGGGGAAACGATGTCACCGTCGGCTGGGATCCGCAGGCCCTGCTGACCGTGGCCTATCTGGGCCTGGTGCCCACGGCTCTGGGTTTCTACCTGTGGAACAGGGGCGCGGCGCGGGTGGGGCCTGGATTGCTGGCCGGTGCCAACAACCTGAAGGTCCCCCTGGCCGTGCTGGTCTCGTGGCTGGCATTCGGTGAGAGCGCATCCTATGCGCGGGTGCTGCTGGGGCTGGCGGTGATGGTGGCAGGGTTGTTCGTGGCGGGCGGGCGGAGCCGGGAACTGCCGGTCCGCCCGCCGCGCTGACCAGGTCAGTTGCTACTCATGCCCAGAACCCTGTGCAGGAATGCGTACCGGTCCGCCGTCTCCTCGATGATCATGCTGGTTGGTTTGCCCGCGCCGTGCCCGGACTTGGTCTGGATACGGATAAGCGTGGGCAGGTTGCCTTCCTGGCAGGCCTGCAACCGGGCGGCATACTTGAAACTGTGACCAGGCACCACCCGGTCGTCGTGGTCGGCGGTGGTGACCATGACGGCGGGATATTCGGTGCCCGGTACCAGGTTGTGGTAGGGGCTGTAGGCCTTGAGAACCGGGAACATCTCCGGATCCTCGCTGCTGCCGTAGTCACTGACCCAGGCCCAGCCGATGGTGAAATGCTGGAAGCGCAACATGTCCATCACGCCCACGGCGGGGATGGCCGCGCCGAACAGTTCGGGCCGCTGGTTCACTACCGTCCCCACCAGGGTGCCGCCGTTGCTGCCGCCGAAGACGGCGAGCTTGTTGGGGTTGGTCCAGCCCTCGGCTATGAGGTACTCGGCGGCCGAGATGAAGTCGTCGAAGCCGTTCTGCTTGTTCTTGAGCATGCCGGCCTCGTGCCAGGTCTCGCCGTACTCGCCGCCGCCGCGGATATTGGCCACCACGTAGATGCCGCCCTGCTCCAGCCAGGGCAGGGTGGAGGTGGAGAAACGCGGGCCCAGGCTGATGTTGAAGCCGCCATAGCCGTAGAGGACGGTGGGATTGCTGCCGTCACGTGGAGCGTCCGCGGCCCGCACCATGAACAGGGGCACCTTCGTCCCGTCCTTGCTGGTGTAGAACAGCCGCTCGGTAACGTAGCGCGTGAAGTCGAAGTCTATTTCCGGAGCCCGGAACAGGGTGCTTTCGCCCGTGGTGAAGTCGTAGTGGTAGATCTCGCTGGGATTGAGGTAGCTGGTGAAAACGTAGTAGGTTTCCGTGTCGCCGGGATGGCCGTGGAAACCGCCCACCGAGC
>QNDV01000014.1 GCA_003646045.1 bacterium | reverse complement strand
GCGTCACGGTCCACCACACGGCCCCGGTCCAGCACCCAGATGTAATGGCCGCGCGCGTGTCGCAGTCGTACTTCGGTTTCGTAATCCGGCAGGTCTCCCTGCATGTGGGCGGTCAGCAGAGCTTCCACCCGGTCCAGGTCGTCGGGGTGTACCAGACGCCGCCAGGTGGACTGGTCCGACTCGACCTGGTCCACATCCAGTCCCAGCATGGCGGCCCAGGCCTGGTTGTAGACCATGCGTCCGCTGGGAACGTCCCAGTCCCAGACGCCGTCGCGGGCGGCGTCCAGCGCCAGACTCAACCGCTCGCGGCTGGCCAGCAGATCGCGGCGGGTCTCGACTTCTTCACCGATGTCCCGGAAGAAACTCAGGGTGACCTGCCGTCCTTCGTACTCGATCCGGCTCATGGAGGCCGACAGCGTTGCCAGCGTGCCGTCGCGGCGTACGACCCTTACCTCGTAGGGACGCGGGGTTTCGCCGTTGTCCAACCGGTCCAGATTTTCCCTGACCAGGTCATGGTCTTCGGCGTGGATGAATTCGTAGAGGGATTTGGCTCCGCGCGCGTCCTCCGCGCTCAGCCCCATGAACTCGCGCGTCTTGCGGTTGGCGTAGCTCACGTGGTCGCCTTCGTGGACCACGACGCCGTCCGGTGAAGCTTCAACCAGGGAACGGTAGCGGTTCTCGCTGCGGGTCAACGAGGCGCGAGAACCGGCCAGGGACCGTATACTGCGCTGCCACAGGATACCCGCTACCACGATGACCATGGTGGCTATGAGCCGGATGACGAGCTCCCGGACCCCGGGGCGCAGGAAGGTCTGGGCGAAATCTCCCTGGTGATAGATGACCGTATCGACACCGGCGTCCAGGACCCAGAACAGGACCACGGCGAGGGCAGTATAGATGGGGACCGTGCGCAGTATCCGCACGCACCAACCTCCGTCGGCAGGACATGGACCATGGCGATCCGCCCATCGGTTCACCACGGGGTGGACTATGGCCGCCCCGGCCATCCTACGGGACACTCCCGGGCAGGGTCAATAAGCGGCCGTTTGTACCGCTAGATGAGTTTCAGGGCCTGTCTCAGGTCGGCTATGATGTCCTCGACATTCTCGAGTCCCACCGACAAGCGCACCATCCCCGGGTCGATGCCTACTTTGGCCAACTCGTCCTCGCTGTAGGTGGAGTGGGTCATGGAGGCAGGATGCTCGATGAGGGTATCCACGTCGCCGAGACTCACCGCCAGGGTGCACAGCTTGACGTTGTCCATGACCGTTTTGCCCGTCTCGCGGCCGCCTTCGACCATGAAGCTGATCATGCCGCCGAATCCCCGCTGTTGCCGCGCCGCCAGTTCGTACTGGGGATGGGTCTTCAGTCCGGGATAGATGACCTCCGTGACCTTGGGGTGGTAGGACAGGAACTGGGCCACTTCCATGGCGCTTTCCATGTGGCGGTCCATGCGCACCGGCAAGGTCTTCAGACCCCTCAGCAGCAACCAGGCGTTGAAGGGAGAGATGCAGCCGCCCACGTCGCGCAGGATCTCCATGCGCGCCTGCATGATCCAGTCCGCCTTGCCCACCAGGACGCCGGCTACGGTATCACCATGGCCGCCGATGTACTTGGTGGCCGAGTGCAGGACGATATCGGCTCCCAGTTCGAGGGGATTCTGCAGGTAGGGCGTGCAGAAGGTGTTGTCCACCAGCACCGGGATGCCCCGCTGGCGGGCGATGGCCGCCACGGCCTCGATGTCAGTCAACACCAGGGTGGGATTGGCCGGGGACTCGAGGTAGACCAGCCGCGTGCGGTCGGTGATGGCGTCGGCGAAGTTCTGCGGATCCGTGGCCGGAACCTCGGTGACGTCGATGCCCAGCCGCGGCAGGGTCTGGGTGAAGAGTTGGTGTGTACCGCCGTACAGGGTGTCGCCGGACACGATGTGGTCGCCGGTACGGCAGCAGTTCAGCACCGCGGTGGTGGCGGCAGCCATGCCGCTGGCCAGGGCCAGGGCGGCCTCGCCCCGTTCCAGGTAGGCGATCTCGGTCTCCAACGCGGCCTGGGTGGGGTTGCCCAGGCGGGTGTAGACATAGCTGGAGTCCTCACCCCTGAACACCGCCGCGCCGTGATCCACGTTCTCGAAGGCGAAGGTCGAGCTCTGGAAGATGGGCGTGCTTACTGCGCGGATGGGCCGTTCACTCTCGTGCTTGTCCAGGTGCTTCTTGCCGTGGATGCAGAGGGTCGCGAAACCGGGTCCGGGTTGTTTCTTCGCCATTACCTGCTTCCCTTCTTGCCGCGCGTAGCGGTTTTCCGGCGGGTTGGCACCTTCTTGAGATGCCGACGCAGGACCTCGACCCGGTCCAGGCGCTCCCAGGCCAGGTCCAAATCCGGTCGGCCGAAGTGGCCGTAAGCCGCCGTATCCCGGTAGATGGGACGACGCAGGTCCAGACTCTCGATGATGCCGGCGGGAGAGAGGTCGAATTCCCGGGCGATCACCGCAGCCAGCTTGTGGTCGGGCAGGCGGCCCGTGCCGAAGGTGTCGACGCTGATGCTCAGGGGTCGGGCCAGGCCGATGACATAGGCCACCTCGACGGCACAACGGTCCGCCAGGCCGGCGGCCACCAGATTACGGGCGACCCAGCGCGCGCCGTAGCTGCCGCTGCGGTCGGGCTTGGTGGGATCCTTGCCGCTGAAGGCGCTGCCGCCGTGGGCACAGGCGCTGCCGTAGCAGTCCACGGTCTGCTTGCGCCCTGTCAGCCCGGAGTCGGCCCGGGGGCCGCCCTCACTGAAGGCGCCCACCGGGTTGATCAGTATTTCGGTGTCCGAGGTCAGCAGTCCGGTGGGGCCGAGGACGGGCTTGATCACCAGGCGTTTGATATCCTTCCTTAGCTTGGCCAGGTCGGCGTTCGAGTGGTGGTGCGCCGAGACCACAACATGGGTCAGGTCCACGGGTTTCGCGTTCCGGTACCGAACCGAGACCTGTACTTTTCCGTCTGGATAGAGAACGGACAGCTTGCCGCCGGTGCGCACCGCGGCCAGGCGCTCGGCCAGGCGGTTGGCGAGGAACGGCGCCACCGGCAGATGGTGGGTGTCCACGGGCAGTGAATCGCCCTCGTTGGTGGCGTACCCGACGCAGACTCCCTGGTCGCCGGCACCCTTGCGGTCCACGCCCAGGGAGACGTCGCCCGACTGTTCCTCGAGCATGACCAGCACCGCACAACTGTTGTGGTCGAAACCGATTACCGGGTCGTTGTAGCCCACTTTGCTGATGGTTTCGCGGACGACAGACGTGATGTCCACGTAGCACTTGGTGGTGATCTGGCCCGTGACCACCACCAGACCGGTGGTGGCCATGACCTCGCAGGAGACGCGGGCGAATCGATCGTGCTCGAGTATCGTGTCCAGTACGGCGTCGGCGATGAGGTCACAGAGCTTGTCGGCGTGTCCGGCGGTGACCGACTCGGCGGTCTGGATCCAGGAACGGGGCATGTTCTCATTCCTCCGGCAAAGAGGGGGCGGGTCGCGACGGCCGTCGCGTCAGAAAGGGCTTTCCCTCCGCGGCGGTGCCTGAAACAATCCGGCGGCAGTTTCGTCTTGGAGCGAATCTGCGACATGGACTTCAACATGAAAGGGCCACCCATCAAAGTCAACCGTGCAGAAACGGCGATCCGCGTGAGCGGTCTAGACTTCGCCTACACGTCGGAACCGGTACTAAAGGGCATCGGATTCGAACTGGAACAGGGTGCCATCGGGCTGTTGGGTCCCAACGGATCGGGCAAGACCACCCTGTTGCGCTGCCTGCTGGGCCACGTGCCCCTCAAGGTGGGCCAGGTGGAGGTTCTGGGCCACGACATGGCCCGGACAGCCCGTGCCGCCAGGGCCGGTCTGGGTTGGATGCCCGAAACAGGCGGGATCATACCCGGCATGAGCGGCGTGGGCCTGGTGGCCTACCTGGGGGAGTTGTCGGGCATGCCTGCCCGCGACGCCATGCAACGAGCCCACGAAGTGCTGCACTACGTGGGACTGGCGGACGAGCGTTATCGCCCCTGCGAGAAATACAGCCAGGGCATGAAGCAGCGCCTGAAACTGGCCCAGACCCTGGTCCACGACCCAAGCTGGATCTTCCTGGACGAGCCCACCAGCGGTCTGGATCCGCGGGGGCGGGTCTCCATTCTCGAATTGATCCGCGACCTGGCCTGGAACAAGAACGTGGGCGTGATCCTGTCGACCCACCTTTTGGCGGATGTCGAGGCTGTCTGCAACGAGATAGTGGTGTTGCGCAAGGGGGAGCTGCTGGCGCGCCAGAACCTGGATGGCGTCGCGCGTCAACCACGTCAGATCTTCGAGGTGGAGGGCTTCGGCGATACCGAGGGTTTCCTGGCGGGACTGGCCGCATTGGGCGCGGAGGTTACCCGGGATCAGCGCCTGCTGCTGGTGACCCTGGACATGGCACAAGTGGCGGGTGAGGCGGGAGCCGACGGCGCCTGGGATGCGGCCGCGGGAGTGAACGCCATCCTGACGGTGGCGGAGGCACAGGACTATGCCCTGCGACGGTTGCGCCGGCGCCCAGTGAGTCTGGCTGACGAATTCTACGAAATGGTGGAGGCCTGAGATGCCGGTCTATGACAGGGGATACACCCACTGGGAGCGCTCCGACGGCAGGGCCCTGCCCGCCTGGCTGGTCATAGCCCGCCGCGGCATCATCGAGCCCCTCAAGAAACGCTGGTTGCTGGTGCTGGTGCTGGCGGCCTGGGTGCCGGCCATCGTCAAGGGCGGCATCATCTACTTCAAGCTCAAGGCCGGGGACATGGTCGATCTGCTGGGAGGCGGATGGACCAGCATCGAGCCCGAGGGGTTCCTGAACTACCTGGACAAGCAGCATTTCTTCGTCTTCGTGATCATGGCGGTGGTGGGAGCGGGGCTGGTGGCCACCGACAGGCGGGACAACGGCCTGAGCCTGTACTTCAGTAGACCGCTGGATGTGAAGGGCTACGTCGCGGGCAAGACGGCCATCCTGTTCTTCTTCTATGCGCTGGTGACCCTGGTGCCGGCGGTGGCGCTGTGCGTCTTCGCCTATCTGGTGGCACCGGAAGCGGCGGGCATGGAACTGCTGTTGCTGACACCACTGCGGTTGCTGGTGTTCTGTCTGCTGACAGGCACCAGCATGGCTCTGGTACTGCTGGCTTTCAGTTCCATGGGCCAGCGCTCGATCTTCGTCATGGTCTGGTGGGCGGTGATGGTCATGGGCACCAAGACCCTGGCCTCGATCGCCGAGGCCTTGGGCCGGGGCTCGCTGCGGGTCCTGGATTTCATGGCCCAGTACGACAACGCGGGTACGGTCCTGTTCGGTGCGGCCAGAAGCATCGAGGTTTCGCGCGGGGTGAGTTTCCTGGTCATTGTCGCCTGGACGGTACTGGCCGCGTGGGTCCTGCGTCGTCGCATCAGGCCGGTGGAGGTGGTGTCTTGAACGCCAGCGGGGCCGGTGTGGCCAGCGGGGTCGCTCGTATCAGCGCCGACCGGGTCGGCAAGTGGTTCGGCGAAGTTATAGCCGTCAACAACTGCACCATCAGCGTAGGGACCGGCGTGGTGGGATTGCTGGGTGCCAACGGCGCCGGCAAGTCCACCCTGTTCAAGATGCTTGCCGGCCTGATCGAGCCCAGCCATGGCACGGTCCGGATCTTCGGTACCGAACTGCGACGGGACGTGGGCTGGTATCGTCGCGTGGGCTTCTGCCCCGAGAGCGAGGTCCTGCCGGGCTGGATGACGGGCCGGGAGTTCCTGTCCCTGTCCCTGCGGTTGATGGGCTTCGGCAAGGACGAGATCAAACAAAGCGTGGACTACTGGCTCGAGCGCTTCGAACTGGTGGATGCCCGCAACCGGCGGCTGGGCGGCTACTCCAAGGGCATGAAGCAGAAACTGAAACTGGCCCAGGCCCTGGCCCACGATCCGGAAGTGATCTTCCTGGACGAGCCCCTCAACGGCATGGATCCGGTCTCGCGCAAGCAGTCCATCGATCTGGTACGCGAGTTGGGCGCCGCCGGCCGCACGGTGCTGGTTTCGAGCCACATCCTGCCCGAAGTGGAGACCATGACCAGCGAGATCGTCCTGATCGACCGGGGCAAGGTCCTGGCCGAGGGTTCGGTCACCGAGATCCGGGACAAGATACCGGAGCATCCCACCACCGTGGCCCTGGTTTCACGTGAGGCCCGCCGGCTGGCCGGTTTCCTCATCGGCTGCGACCACGTCAAAAGCGTGGAACTGGAGAGCGAGGAGCGCGTGGTGGTGCGCACCGATGCGGCCGTGGGTTTCTACCGGGCCCTGCCCGGCTGGGTACTGGAAAACGACCTGGCCGTGGACGAGATCCTTACCCTGGACGACAGCCTCGAAGCGGTCTTCCAATACCTGACCGAACGGTGATGAACGTGAGTGATACCGCGACGACAACCGTGCCCGCCGCCGGCGAACCCCGCCCCCTGCCCAGCTTGCCGGTGGTGATGTGGATCGCCTGGTTCAGCATGCGCGAAATGGTGCGCCGCAAACGCCTGGTCTCCCTGGGCCTGCTGAACCTGCTGCCCGTGCTGGCGGTACTGGCGGTGCGGATCTTTTTTCGTGACGAGCCCATCACGGCCCAGCAACAGCTGACGGCCCTGACCTACGACGTCATCGTGCCTTTCCTGCTCCCGGTCATGGGCATGGCCGTGGGTGCCTCGGCTATCGGTGAGCAGGTGGAGGAAGGCACCATCGTCTACCTGTGGACGCGTCCCATCCGCCGCCGGGCCATCTACCTGGGCCGTCTGGTGGCCGCCCAGACGGTGGCTGTGCTCGTGCCCAGCCTGGCGCTCGTGGCGTGTTTCGTGATCATGGTCAGCAAAGGCCCCGACGTCATCACCTGGGCCTTCCTCAAGCTGTATCTGGGCACCTTCGGGATAATCCTGCTGGGCGCCTCCTCGTACACGGCGCTCTTCGCGGCCTTCGGCACCTGGGTCAGGAAGCCGGTGGTGCCCGCCATCCTGTTCGCCTTCGGCTGGGAGAACCTGGTCAGCGAGATTCCGGCACGGGTGCAGGAGCTGAGCCTGCGCTTCCACCTGCAGAACCTGGTGGAGCGGCCCCAGGTGGCCGACACGTCAGATCTTCCCGGACTGTTGGGCGCCCTTTTGACCACGGCCTTCAAGCGGGAACCGGTGCCCGACCTCCAGTCGGTGGCGGTGTTGATCCTGACGGTGGTGGTGGCCTCGGTGGCGGGGGTGTGGCTGCTGCGGCACAAGGAAATCGAGAATTGATCGCCGATACGGGGGATTCCCTCACGAGTTCCTTTTTTGCGCGCCCGGTGCTGACCGTGGCGCGCGATCTGTTGGGGACCGTACTGGTGACCGCGAGCGGAGCCCGGGTCCGCATCGTGGAAACCGAGGCCTATGGCGGGACCGATGATCCGGCCAGCCACGCGGGCCGCGGTCCGACACGCCGCAGCGAGGTGATGTTCGGACCTCCGGGATTCGCCTACGTCTACCTGGTCTACGGCGTGCACCACTGCCTGAACCTGGTCACCGGTCCGGCGGGGGACCCGTCAGCCGTACTGATCCGGGCGGCCGAACCCCTCGCCGGCGTGGCGCCGCGGCCGGATACGCCTGCGCACCGGCTCTGCGCCGGACCGGGTCTGCTTTGCCGCAGTCTGGGCATCGACCTGAATCTCAATGGGGCGCCGGTGGCCGCGGATCTGCCGGGCGCCGGGGCGTTGCGTCTGCTGGCGGGTGGGGAGCCCGGGCCGGTGGTCGCTTCCGGACGGATCGGTATTCGCCGGGCAACGCGGCGCCAGTGGCGTTTCACCATGGCGGGAAATCCGGGCCTTTCACGTTGAGTTTTTGCGCTGTGGCATTGCCCATTGATTATTCCCCTGCAACCCGGAATGCCTGCTCCCCGTAACCCTCCCCGCCGGCATTGACACTCGAGGTTGTACAGTGCTAGTTTGATCGTTCATTTCCCGGTTATCACGATCCGCAACTGCCGACGGGGCGCCGAGGCGTCCCCATTGCGGACATTGCGCAGGGTCCCGCCGGTTGGGACCTAAACCTCTGGAGGCTTCCCATGTGTGTGCGTTCCCGTTTCCTGTCCCTGCTTACCCTCGCCGTGCTGTTGGTGGCGACGGGCGCCGGGGCCCAGACCTATCTGGATCTGGAAGGCCAGATCCAGGAGTTCACGCTGGACAACGGCGTGCACTTCGTCGTCCTGGAACGGCACGACGTGCCGGTATTCTCGTTTCGCACCTTCGTGAACGTGGGCAGCGCCAACGAGGTCCGCGGTATCACGGGCCTGTCCCACATCCTGGAGCACATGGCCTTCAAGGGCACCAGCGAGATCGGCACCAAGAACCACAAGAAGGAAATCAAGCTGATGGCGGCCGAGGATGTGGCCTTCGACCAGCTGAAGGCGGCTCGTCGGGCCAGTGTGCCGGTAGTGGCGAAATACGATCGCCTGCTGGAGTCCATCAGCGAGGAGTCCCTCGACTCATATCTCGAGATGGAGAGCCTGCTGCGGGACCAGCCCGCCGAGGCCCAACTCGACGTGCCTGGCGATGACCCCTACGACATGCAGCCCGGACAGAACGCCGACGTGACCATCCGCCACGGCATGGGCACCGAGAACGAGGCGGTAAAGGACTTCCAGGCGAACCGCGAGCAGGCCATCGCCCTGGCCTATTTCCTGGCCGAGGTCCGACAGGTCCGCGAGAACCTGATCGCCGCCGAAGAGGGATTCGAGGCGGCCAAGGACGCCGCGCGTGAACTGGTGGTGACCAACGAGTTCGGCAAGATCATCGAGAACAACGGTGGCAATGGCCTGAACGCCTACACCAGCAGCGACGTCACGGTGTACCACTACAACTTCCCGAGCAACCGGCTGGAGTTGTGGGCCTACCTCGAAGGATCCCGCATGGCCGACCCGGTGCTGCGTGAGTTCTACACCGAGAAGGACGGTCCGGTCACCGAGGAACGCCGCATGCGCACGGACAACAATCCCATCGGGCGTATGATCGAGCAGTTCCAGAACCTCATGTTCATCGCCAACGGTTACCACCACTCGACAATCGGTTACATGTCGGATATCAACACCATCAGTCGCGCCGACTGCCGGGCCTACTACAATGAGCATTACGTTGGTTCGAACATGGTCGTGACACTGGTCGGTGACGTCTACCTGGACGACGTGAAGAAGTTCGCCAAGAAGTATTTCTCGGATATCCCCAAGGGGGACCCCGAAATCATCGAGACCACCGAGCCCAAGCAACTGGGTGAGAAGCGCTTCGTCATGAAGGATCCCAGCCAGCCGCTGTTCGTCGCCGGTTATCATATCGGCAACGTGCGCACGCCGGACTGGCCGGTCTACGAAGTCATCGCCGACGTGTTGGGCCAGGGCCGCACCAGCCGCCTCTACAAGAAGCTGGTCAAGGAGGACGGCATCGCCGTACAGGCCATGACCTTCCCCGGTTTCCCGGGCCAGAAGTACGACACGGGCATGCTGGTCTTCGCGCTGCCGGTCAAGGGCAAGACGGGCTATGACATGGAAGAAGCGATCTTTGCCGAGATCGACGACATCGTCGCCAACGGCATCACCGAAGATGAACTCGCAGCTGTCAAGCAGCGCACCCGGGCCAATTTTATCCGTGGATTGGGCGGCAACGGCGGTATGGCCAGCCAACTGGCCTGGTACCAGACATACACCGGCGACTGGCGCAACCTCTTCCGCGAAGTCGATACCATCAACGCCGTGACCCAGGCCGACGTCAAGCGCGTCGCCGCCGAGGTTTTCACACAGACGAACCGCACGGTCGCGATCATCGAGACCGAGGAAGACGATTCCTAGCAGCCACCGGTGCTCCGCCCGTGATGCGGAGCTGAAAGGTACCGATAATGAAGACCATGAAGCGTACCGGACGCGTCCTGCTGGTGGCAGCCCTGCTGCTGACCGTGGCGGCGTCCGCCGCACTCGCCAAGAAGCCCTGGGAAAAGATCAAGATCCCCGAGCTGAACGAGATCACCATGCCCGAGTACCAGCGCGTTGAGCTGGACAACGGCATGATCGTCTACTTGGCCGAGGATCACGAGTTTCCGTTGATCCAGCTCAGTGCCACCATCGACGTGGGCTCGATCTACGAGTCAGAGGACAAGCTGGGCCTGGCTTCCATGACCGGCAGTGTGATGCGTACCGGTGGTACTACCGATCGCAATGGTGATGCCATCGACGAACTGGTGGAGGCCCGCGGTCTGGCCGTGGAGACCTGGATCGGCCAGACCAGTGGCGGCGCCTACGTCTCGGCCATGTCCGAGGACCTGGACCTGGGTCTTGAACTGTTGGCGGAGATCCTGCGTAAGCCGGCCTTCCCCGCGGACAAGATCAAGCTGGCCATGGAGGAGCAGAAGGCCCAGATCAGCCGGCGCAACGACGATCCCATGTCCATCGCCCGACGTGAGGCCATGAAGGCTGTCTACGGCGACGACCATCCCCTGGCCCGGCATCCGGAGTACGATACCATCGCCTCCTGTACCCAGGCTGACATGCTGGCTTTTCACGCGGACTGGTTCCATCCCGACCGCATGTACCTGGTGGTGATCGGTGATTTCGCCAGTGCCGACATGGTGAGCCGCATCGAGACCTCGTTTGCCGGCTGGGAGCGGGCGACCAACGAGTTGCCGGCGGATCCCGAGATCTACGATCTGCCCCGCACGGTGAACGTGGTGGACAAGGATGATCTGACGCAGTCGACCATCATCATGGGCCACAAGGGCATCCGGGCGGATGATCCCAATTACGCCGGCGTCATGGTGGGCAACCGCATCCTGGGCGGCGGCTTTGCCACGCGCCTGTTCAACGAGGTGCGCAGCCGCCAGGGCCTGGCCTATTCGGTGGGTTCGAGTCCCGGCACGGGCTTCCGCTACCCCGGCTTGTTCATGGCCTTCACCATGACCAAGAGCGAGACCAGCGAGAAGGCCACCGATGCGGTGCTGGCCGAGATTCAGAAGATGGTAGCCGAGGAAGTGACCGAGGACGAGCTGGCCCAGGCCAAGGACGGCATCCTCAATTCGGAAGTCTTCAGCTTCGACACCAAGCGCGAGATCCTTGACCGCATGGTGATGTACGAGCGCTATGGCTACCCGGAGGACTTCCTGCAGCAGTACCAGGAGCAGGTCAGGAACATGACCGCGGCCCAGGTGCTGACCGCCACCCAGGCCGTGTGGAAGCCGGACCAGATGACCATCCTGGCCGTGGGCAACTACAACGACTGGGACGGCGACTTCAGCAAGTACGGTACGGTGAACATGGTGGATATCACCATCCCCGAGCCGGCGCTGGATATCCCCGACGCCACACCGGCCAGCCTCGAAGCGGGCATGGCCGCCATGGTGTCCGCGCGGGACGTCGCCGGCGGCAGCGAGCTCACCGGCATGAAGAGCTACTACGAGAAGAGCGTGATGGAAGCCAGTATCCAGGGCATGGATCTGACCTTCACCACGGAGAAGAGCGTAGTCTTCCCGGACCATTCGTACACCCAGGTCAAGACCCCCTTCGGGAACCAGACCATGGTGCTGGCCGGGGACACTGCCTGGGCCGAGGGCCCCATGGGTACCCGCGACCTGGAGGGCGACGACCTGCAGCAGGCCAAGGACGATCTGCACACGGACATGGTGGGGATCTTCCGTTCCCTGGACGATCTGCAGTGCCAGGCCCTGGAGCCCCGCGAGGTCGAGGGTATCAACTGCCTGCCCGTATACGTGACGGGTGTCGGTGACAGCTACCAGATCATCTTCCTGGATCCCACCAACCAGCAGGTAGTGATGGTTCAGCAGCCGGGCGTCTCGCCCATGACCCAGGCGCCGGTGATCCAGAAGGTCATCGTCGACGAATACGGAGAACTGGGCGGGATGAAGATGCCGGTGAAGATGCAGCTGACCTACGATGACGAGCTCTTCGGGACCATCGCAGTGGAGGCTTTCGAGCCCAATGCCGCCGTGGATACCAAGCTCTTCGAGAAGCAGTAGCGCTGCAATACTGCCACCAGAAAAATGGGCGTCCCTTGGGGGGCGCCCGTTTTCTTGCAGCGGAGTGGTCCGGTCGCGGGCGGGTTATTGACCCACCACCCACCGGAGTGTACCCTCCCAAAAGGATAGCTGCTTCACGGTCTACCCAGGTTGAGGATGAAGTGCGCGAGCTTCGACAAGCCTGGGAGTTGTCGCCTATGAAGCAGCTATGTTCATATTATGACATGTTGTGCGATGGTTTGTCCAGAAATTTCATGTATGGTCAGGCTTGTATTCAAAAACGCAGAATTGTGTTACGCGAGAAATCCGCCGTCGCGCCGGCCAGCAAGGGGTTGTCAGGTGTCTGTGAATAGCGGGAGACCGGCGCGGGTAGTGGGGACGGTGACCCGACGATGAAACCTGTCCCCGGAAGCCCCGTATCAGAAGGCGTTCCGACTGCCGGGAACAAGCCCGGCCCGCCGCTCCGCCAGAGGAGGACCCCCGATGTTCCTGATCGAAGCCGTCATCGGCCTGTCGATCCTCATGATCGCCCTGAGTGTCGGTCTGCTGTTGCTGAAGTTCGTCTTTGCGGTGGCCCTGATTCCCCTCAAGATCGCCTTCTTCCTGACCAAGGGCCTGCTGGGACTGTTGATCCTGCTGCCGGTGCTGCTGATTCTCGGCACTTTGGTGGTGGCCATCCTGCCGGTGGGTCTGCTGGTACTCTCTTTGCCGGTGCTGATTCTCGGCGGTGTGGTCTGCGGTCTGGTGGGATTCTAGGCCTGGTCGTTACCGCTATCCTGATTGCCCTCGGCGCCCTGCCGGCGTCGGGGGTTTTTGCGTCCACCGGTGTGGGCGAACCCGACGCCAGGGACGTTCCCTGGTCCACCATCGAGCGCCTGGCCCTGGAGGGCGGTCTTTTTCCGCCGCGTTACCAGCCCCAGAGCGAGGACGAACTGGCCGACCTGCTGCGGCGGGCCGTTGACCGGCTGCCGGATGATGCGGGCGCCGACCGGGAGTTGCTGCAATTCTGGTTGGAACGCTACACCCATGGTGGCGGGGTTCAGGTCTGGAGTGGGTGTTCGTGCAAGGAACACCCGCCCACCCTGCGCTTGCGTAGCCGGGTGTCCGTGGGCTGGCAGGAATATGGCGACCCGCTGCCCGGAGAAGCGGGGTTGTCCTGGGGACCGGGCACCAGCGCGGCGCTCGACCTGGGCGCCGACCTGGAAGCCGGTCACTGGTGGCTGGGCGCCACGGGACGCGTGGCGGGCCGGGTGTTGTCCGGCGGTACGACCCCCGCACCCGACGACCTGTTGGCCTGGCCCGACTGGCATGTTGCCACCGGTAGGGCGGATGTCCGGCGGGCCCGCCTCGACGGGGGCGGCTGGAGCGTGGACATGCCCCGGGCGGCTGCGGGGGTGCGTCTGGGTAACTGGGCCCTGACCGCCGGTTGGGCGCCCCGCCGGGTGGGCCCCGGACTCTCGGGTGGGCTGACCCTGGACAGGGGCGGGTCCACCTTCCCGGCCGTGACCGCCCGCCGCACGCGTCCCTTCCGCTGGACCGGTTTCATGAAATGGCTGGCACCGGACGACCTGCTCATGCGCGTGGGTTACCTGTCATCCCAGGACATTCGCTACCACAACGAATCCGGCCTGACCATCAAGCACGACCACCCCTGGTTCTTCGAGTGGCTCATAGGCTGGGAACCCGTATCCTGGTTGCGGGTGGCGGCGACCCACACCGCCATGGCCGCCGCCGAGGAGGGCACGCTCTGGCCCGATCTCATGGCCATCAATTT
>QNDV01000013.1 GCA_003646045.1 bacterium | reverse complement strand
GGCAGATGGTGCGCCCCAGCGGCACCGTCACTGCCCGTTCACGAACCCCCTCGGGATCGTGGCGATAGACCGAACTGGGAATGGTGAGGTTCCAATGGATCTCCACCACGGCGCGGGATGGTCCCACCATCACCCGGTGCAGATGATGGCGATCGTAGTAGCTCTCGAAACGGTCGCCGTCCAGAGCCACGTAGCCCAGGTCGGAGAGGGCGGAGCAGGCGGCGTCCACCCTGTCCATGGGCACCAGCAGGTCGGTATCAACGAACCAGCGATCCAGGGGATCGGGATAGTGGGCCATTGCCAACGCGGCGCCCTTGAGGACCACCGGGTGGCACTCGGACTGGGCCAACGGAGGCAGGATGCGCTCCAGTTCCATGAGCAGCCAGGCGGTGCGATGGCGGGCAACGGTGCGGTCCTCGTCCAACCGGGGTGTACGGGCGGCGGCGGGCAACACGGGAACCAGAGCGGATTCCAGATGGTGGTTGCGGAGCATGGAGGCGATCCGGGGCGGCATGGGCGCGTCCACTGACGGACCACCGGACAGGTGGTTGCGCAGGAGGTTGCGCAGGATGTCCGTGTCCGCCATGGGCCTGACTCCGTTCGGGATGGGCAGTAGCAACCGCGCCGCGTGCATACTATGATCCCGACGCGGATAATGCACCAGTCGTAATGGCAATGGACCGCCGAAATACCGGAGAACCCTCTTGCCCTCGCCCCCGGACAACGCCAAACTCCTGGACGGCTGGCTGGCACTCACCGGTTCACCGGACCTGTTCACCGACCCGGTCCGGCTGCCCATGTTCACCGGCAGCATGGCACCGCGTATTCCCATCGGCTGCGAGCTGGTCATCGCGCCGGCCGACCGCAGGCCCTGGGGCCGGGGAGACGTGGTGGTCTTTCTGCGCGACGAGCTCCTGATCGCCCACCGGGTTCTGTTGATTCTGGGCCGGGGCCCCGGTTCGTGGCTGCTGGAAAAGGGCGACCGCAACGTGGGTGCCGGCTGGATCCGTCGGCGGGAAGTACGCGGGTTGGTCGTCGATCGCATCGTCACCGACACCGAGCGCCGCAGCCTGCCCCTGCACCAGCGCGGAGCCTTGCGCGAGAGTGTGATCTACAGCCTGCGCGCCGTGGCCCGGCGCGTGCTTGGGCGCGACGACTGAAATCGTGATCAGGAAAGGCCAGGCACCATGAAACCGCCGCGGGACAACGTCTACACCCTGGACCTGACGGGCGCCGCCGTGGGGCTGGTCTGTCATCAACCGCCCCTGGCAGTGGGGTTGGCCAAGTGGTTCGGACGCCCGGGCGCCCGGATCGAGCCCACTATCGACGTGGGACTGGAATTCGTCGACCACCGGGACGATCCCCACCTGCCCACTTCCCTGCTCACCACCAAGCGACTTACCGGCGGCGGCGGTTTCGACATCGCCGACGGGCTGATCACCGGCACCTACGATGCGCGGGCCAGGACCGGCGAGCTGAAGATCAAGGCCATCCTGCTCGAGGGCCTGCTCATGCGCATCTTCGAGCAGGTGCTGTACCAGGCCCACGCGTCCGCGCGGCAGGCTGCGGGTTGCGGGGGTTTCCTGGTCCATTCGGCGGCGGTCATCGCCGATGGCCGGGGCTTCCTGTTCGTGGGACCTTCGGAATCGGGCAAGACCACCGCCGCCCGCCACAGCAGCGCCTGGCACGTGCTGGGCGACGAGATGAACCTGGTGGTACCCACGGATGACGGCTATCTCCTGGCGGGCACACCCTTCAACGGGACGTTCCGCGACAAGCAGCCGGGTTCGGCACCCCTGGCCGGCATCTTTCTGCTGCAACAGGCCCCGCGCCACGCCCTCGCCACCGTGGAACCGGCCGCCGCAGCCATGGCCCTGGCGGCGGAAATCATGCCCCCCGTGGGGCTGGACCAGGTGCCGGACAACGACACCGTACCGACCATGATGGACCTGGCCGCACGGATGACCGACAAGGTTCCGGTGGCGCGTTTGGAGTTGTTGCCCGATCCTGGTTTCTGGAACATCATAGGTGAGAGATTCTCGCTGGCGCCGTCCGCGTAACTGTTGAGGGAAGGAAACCATTCCATGGAACTGACCAGCGTACTCACCCCGGCCGACAACTGCCCCGTGCGCGAGGTGGGCGATGGCTACGTAATCCTGGCCGGCGACGGGGAGACCACCCATTCCCTCGACGGACTGGGCGCTTTCATCTGGAAGCGGTTGGATGGTCAGCAGGACCTGGCCTCGGTACTGGCCGAAGTAGTGGCGGAATACGATGTTCCGGCTGATACCGCCACCCGCGACCTGCTGGAATTCGCCACTGCCCTGGCAGAAGCGGGGCTTGTTACCCTCGCCTGATCAGCACCCCCCACCAATTCCCCATGAGATTACTTCTTAGAGTATTTGTGCCAACATATTATCATTGGCGTTGTGGATCTGTTTGTCCGCTCATCAATCAAATTGAGAGGGATTTTCATGAGCAAAGTGTCACGCCATACATGTGTCGCCGCCGGATTCCTGCTGTTTGTCCTCAGCGCAGGCCTGCTGGCCCAGCCGGGATGGGTGTACGCCGCCGACCGCACGGTGGTGGGTGAACTCTTCTCGACCGATGGCTGACCCTATTGCCCCTCCGCCGTGCGCGGAATCGACGACCTCGAGGCCATCACCACCACGGACTCGTTCCTGGGCGTGACTTTCTACCTGAACGAGCCCTACTCCATCGCCGCCGGTGTGGCGCGTTTCGGTGCATACGGCTTCGATGGCACGCCTTCGGTTATGTTCGACGGAGTTATTCCCCATGTGGGTGGCCAATCTACCGGCTCCATGTTCTACGCCTACGAGCCTTCCTATAACAGCCGCCGGGCCATCGCCAGCCCCCTGCTCCTGGACGCCCTCTACACAGTGATCGGCACCACCGGCACCGTGACGGTGGATCTGAAGGTCGATGTCGACCTGCCCGTAACCACCACCGGCAACCAACTGCTGGTCCTGGTCTGCCGCGACGGTTATCACGGCCAGTCCAACATGGTGATGGAAATGTCCACGCCGGTACCGGTGACCATCACCACGCCGGGTGAGACCCAGCAGATCACAGTTGATTTCACCGTCGATCCCGCCTGGCCCCAGGAGGAAATGCAGATCATCGCCCTGGTCCAGAGCACCACCACCGACGAGATGGTGCAGGCCGGCCTGGCCGCTCCCGACTACAAGGCCGATGTGGCCGTGGTCTGCGAGCCGGGGGGTATGGGTGCGGGCTGGACCATGTCCGGGCCTGCAGGCTTTGCCATGAGCGGCGCCGGCAACCACACCGTATCCATGTTCTTCGCCGGCGAATACACCCTGACCTGGGACACGGCGCCCTACTGGACGTCTCCCACCCCCAATCCCGAAAGCCTGACCGTGGCCGAGGACGGTAGCATCACCTTCACCGGCACCTACAGCGACGGTCCCTTCTCCCAGCCCCTGGCCGGTGACGAGGGTGACGCGGGTCCGGGCCGCACCGTATGCCTGGTGGACTACGACGCCGATGGCGCCAGCGACCTGCACGTCGTCAATGATGGCGCGGCTGATCTGTTGCTGCACAACACTGCCGGCAGCTTCGCCGACCTGGCCACCGGGCTGGCCGCCGACACCGGCGCGGGCTGTGCCGCGGCCTGGCAGGACGTGGACGGCGACGGTCACCTGGACTACTACCTGGGCCGCGATGGTGGTCCCTGCGCCATCCACCTGGGAGACGGCGCCGGTGGTTTCACCCCCGGCAAACTCTTCGGACTGACGGCCACGGACGAGGTTACGTCTGCCAGTTGGGTGGACTTCGACCTGGACGGCCTGCTGGACCTCTACCTCACCAACCGTGGTACCGCCAATGTCCTGTACCGGTACAACGGCGTCATGGGCGAGGACTACCTCGTCTTCGGGGTAACGACCAACGGCGCCCAGATCGGCGGCAACAGCAGCGGTGCGGTGTGGTGCGACATCGACAATGACGGACGCCTGGACCTTTACGTGCTGACCGAGTTCGGCGACAACGTCATGCTGCAGAACACCCCCCTGGGCTTCAGCGACATCACCCCCCTGACCAACCTGGGCGACAACGGCAACGCGGCCGACGCAGCCTGGGGCGATTACGACAATGACGGCGATTTCGACCTGTTCCTGGCCAACGACCGCACCGCCGACCGCTTGTGGGAAGCCCGTGCCTGGGACAACTACAACTGGGTGCCGGGGGAAAACCTGGAAGACCGGGGCACCGCCCGCAGCGTGGTCTGGGGCGATTTCGACAATGACACCTTCCTGGACCTGTACGTGGTCCGGAAAGATGACGCCGACCTGCTGCTGTACGGCCACGGCGACGGTTCGTTCACGCGGGTCCCGGTTGGACCCGTCGAGACCCTCACCGCCGGCGCGCGGGTGGTATGCGGCGACATGAACAACGACGGCGCCCTGGACCTGTATCTGGTCCGCGACGGTGCGGCCAACGTGCTGCTGAACAACGAGCGGGGCCGGGACAACAACTGGCTGGCCGTCCACCTGATGGGCAACAGCGCCAATCCGCTGGCCATCGGCTCACAGGTACGGATTTCCCTGGGCGACGTGTCCCTGCTGCGCCAGGTCGATGGCAAGGGGCAGATCGTGGCTGACGGCTCAACGGTGCATTTCGGCCTGGGCGACGCCACGTTCGTCTACAGCGTGGAGGTCACCTGGCCCGACGGTACGGTTTCCGACTACGGCGGCTTTGATCCCAACCACGTGATGACCATCGGCCAGAGTACGGGTGTGTCCAACATCGAGACGGAACAGGACGTGCCGGCGGCGATCAATCGCCTCGACCGGGCCAGGCCCAACCCCTTCAACCCGGCCACCACCATCGGCTACGCGGTGGGTCGCAAGGGCCACGTGAAGCTGGATATCTACAGCATCGACGGCCGTCACGTACGGACCCTGGTCGACAGTGACCTGCCCGCCGGCGAGTACACCGCCACCTGGCAAGGCCGCGACGGGTCCGGACGCCCGGTGGCTTCAGGTACGTACCTTTATCGCCTTACCACGCCGGAGGGCGCGATGCTCAATGGTCGCATGGTGATGATCAAGTAACCTGCTGATGGCGCTCCAGGAACGCGGCCCCGGTCACCGGACCGGGGCCGCCCTGTCAGGTAGCCGTGTCGTTTCCGCGCCGCCGATATTGCCTGCGGCCAACGTAAGTTGTACCATATCCAGGATTCATTGCTTCGAGCCAACCCCCATCCCGACCCCGGAGGTTCTCCGTGAAACCGCGAAATTCGCGCCTTGTTGTTACCTGCCTGACCGCCTGCGCCCTGCTGATCGGACTCGCCGCAGTAGTCGGCGCCCAGGAGGACGCCGCGGACAAGGAGTGGAGCATCGGCTCCCTCAGCCGGGAGATCCGGCACCTGACCGAGACCTGCAACCCGGCCGTGGTCCAGATCTACACCTCCAGCTTCGGTGCAGTGGCCGGTGCGCCCAGCGGTGCCGCGGTCTTCGGCCAGCAGCTGGCCACCGGGTCGGGCGTGATCCTCGACCCCAAGGGCTACATCATCACCAACTACCATGTGGTGCAAGGCGCCAAGCGGGTGCAGGTGCGTATCGCGCCGGAAGCCCTCAGCGGTGAAGCCGGTGCCTCCATCCTGCGCACCGGCGGCGCCCTGGTGGGTGCCCAGGTCCTGGGTACGGACAGGGAAACCGACCTGGCCCTGCTGAAGATCAATCTCGAGGGACTGCCACACCTGGAACTGGGCGATTCGGACGATTTGCACCAGGGACAGATGGTATTCGCTTTCGGCAGCCCCATGGGTCTGAGCAACTCGGTGAGTTTCGGCGTGATCAGCACGGTGGCCCGCCAGCTCGAGAAGGACAGCCCCATGATCTACGTGCAGACCGACGTGGCGATCAACCCCGGCAACAGCGGTGGCCCCCTGGTCAACGCCCAGGGCCAGGTGGTGGGCATCAACACCCTGATCCTGTCCCATTCCGGTGGCAGCGAAGGCCTCAGTTTCTCGGCGCCGAGCAACATCGTGCGCACGGTCTATAACCAGATCCGTACCCACGGCCGCGTTAAACGGGGTGTCCTGGGCCTCCACGCCCAGACCCTGAACCCGTGGATCGCCGAGGCCCTCGGCCTGGATGTGGAGTGGGGCGTTATCCTGGGCGACGTCTATCCCAACGGTCCGGCGGCCACGGCCGGCCTCAAGGCTGGCGACATCGTGACCAGCCTGGACGGCAAGAAGATGGAGAATGCCCGCCAGTTCGAGGTGAACACCTACGGCAAGGCCATCGGTTCCGAAGTGACCCTGGAGATCATCAGGGATGGACGCACCATGGCCAAGAACGTCTCGGTCATCGAACGGGTCGACCCGGACACCCGCTTCCTGGACATGATCAACGCCGAGCGGAACATGGTGGAACGCCTGGGCATCCTGGCCCTGGACCTGGACAACGAGACGCGGCGCCTGATGCCCGGCGAGACCAGGCAGAAGGCCGGCGTCATCGTGGCGGCCCTCGCCGTGGACACCAACCTGCTGGGTGACCGGTTCCAACCCGGGGACATCATCTTCTCCCTCAACGGTCGGCCCGTGGACGACCTCAAGAGTCTGCGCGCCCGCCTCAAGGAACTCGGCTACGGCGACCCGGCGGTATTCCACCTCGAGCGCGCCCACGAGTTCCGTTTCCTGGTGATGGAAGTGGAATAGCCCACCCGCCGGATCCGCAAAAGCAAGCGCCGCGCCCCCGGGAGGGGCGCGGCGCTTTTCGGGTCATCCCGTCCTGGTGTTTCAGTCGCCCGCTTCCCGGCGCGCCGCCAGGCTCAGACTGGCCGCTCCCGCCAACCTGGCCTGGTCCATGACCGCCACCACGGAGCCGGTTTGGCTGGTCCGATCCGCCACCACCACCACCGCGCCCTCGGGATCCTCGGCCAGGGCCCGTTCCACCAGGCCGCGCACGCTGCGCACATCCACCTTGCGACCCTCGTAGTAGACCTCGCCGGCGGGGCTGACGCCGATCATGATGTTCCCCTTGGCCTTGACCTCGGCCGTAGCCGCGGTGGACCGTTGCACTTCGATACCCGACTCCTTGACGAAGCTGGTGGTCACCACGAAAAAGATCAGTAGCAGGAAGACCATGTCCACCAGGGGACCCATGTTGATATCCACCTTGTCGCCACCACGGATTGTCTGTCGCACGTTGATCACGCCGCCTGTACCTCCATCAGAAATCACAACCGGGCACAACCTCGCCCGCCTCGTGCAGGGACCGCTCCACGAATCGCCTCTGGGCGTGCATCTCGTCCGCCGTCAATCCCTGGCCGATGACCGAGGCACCATAGACAAAAGCGATCAGCACCAGACAGACCGGCGCGGCCCAGAAGCCCCAGGGATACTCGTCCACCGTGGTCTGGGCCCACCCCAACACCAGCCCGGCCAGGCCCACCATGGCCAGCACCCCGTAGATGGCCATGAACCCCGTCCATACCGCCGGGTGGGGCGTGAAGCGTCCGTCCAGGCACACGCTGCCGTCGTCCCTGTCCCGCAGCTGGAGGTTGAGGTAGGGCGACAACAGGCTGCGCTCGTGCCGGGGCAGCTGCAGGAACGCATGTCGTTTGAGAACCTGACCCACGAACGGTGCCTGCTCCCGCCCCAGTCGCTCATGCACCTTCTGCAGCACGGCGGTGCCATCCCCCTGCAGGGGAATGGTGAATACGGGGCGCATGGTGAGGCGTTCGGTCAAGGGGTTCTCCCGTTGATCGGTGCGAAGCGATAGCGTCAGGAAATCATAGGGCCACGGTCACGTCGTCGCCATTGATACGGATCTCGTTGGTGATTTCCGTCGTGCCCCGCAGCATGGCCGAAACCGAGCAATAGGTATTTTCGGACAGGTTGACCGCACGCCGCACCCTCTTCGCGTCCAGATCACCGGTCAGGTTGTAGACCAGGTGGATCCTCGTATAGACCTTGGGATGCTCCTCGGCCCGCTCATGGCTAGCCGAGACGGTGAACGACTCCAGCGGCTGCTTCATTTTCAGCAGGATGCTGGCCACGTCCACGCCGGTACATCCAATCAGAGACAGGATGATCAGCTCCATGGGCGTGGGTGCCGAATCATAACCACCCGCCGCTTCGGGCGCGTCGGTGACCACGGCGTGGCCGGTTGCCGAGCGGTGGACGAAGCGCAGGCCGCCGGCCCAGGTGGTGGTCATCTCATTCATGTCGTTCTCCCGGGATGTGGTTACAGGACACGGTGATATTCCAGGACACTTCAGCGCAGCAGGCGCACGCGTCGCGGGGGGTCGTCGGTTTCGAGCCGCTTCATGAGGGCATTGATCTCTGCTCCCAGCAGGAACACCAAGCCGCTGATCCACAACCATATCATGAGGATAATCAACGCCGCCACCGAGCCGTAGGTGGTGTTGTACTGCCCGAAATTCCGCAGGAAGAGCCTGAACACCGACGAGGCCACCATCCACAGCGTGGTGGCGGTTATGGCCCCGGGCAGGATCCACTGGAACTTCTGCTTGGCCTCGGGCGCGATGTAGTACAGCACCGCAAGCGCCACCAGGTTCAGCATGAAGGCCATGGGCAGTCGCATCGTGGTCCAGAAGGTGTTGGTCTCGCTGGCGATACCCACGAACTCGAAGATATGCTGGGTGATCTGCGGACCCACCAGGATGATGGTCATGGCCATGAGCCACAGTCCGGACAGCGCCAGGGTCAACAGGATTGCCATGACCTTCTGGGTGACCATGTTTCGCCGCGGCCGGATGTTGTAAGCCCGGTTGATGGTGGTGATCAGGGCGCCCACAGCCATGGACGCACCCCACAGGGAGGCTGCCAGACCGAGGCTCAGCAATCCGCTGTTGGCCGTCGGCAGCAGGCCAATGACGATATCGGTGACGTAGTTGGCCGCTTCCAGGGGCATCTGTTCCTGGAGGGCGTCCAGCAACATGGGCTGCAATTTCGCGCCGAGGGGAAAGAGGCTGACCACCGACAGCACGAAGATCAGGAAGGGAAACAGCGCCAGCATGGTGTAATAGGATATCTGCGCCGCCATCCCCATGACGTCGTCGTAGGCCAACTCGCGCTGGAGACGGACCATGAACAGCCACGACCGTCGCAATCTGCGTTCGAATAGCATGATACGGGAAGAATCAGGGACACCGGCGCGAAAATCAACCCCGATCCGCCGGGCTGGGTAACTCCATTCGACGGTTTCCTCCCACCGTTCCATGGCCTATTTTCGTGACATCGTCCCCGACTCCCTTCCAACCGCTGGAGGAATCATGCGCACCGCCCGCTACCTGCTGCTTTCCCTGCTGGCCCTGGTTACGCTGTCGACTGGGATCGCGAGCGCCGCCGATACAGTTTCCGACGCGACCACAGACACCACCGCCGCACCGGCTGCCGTCGTCCCCGGCGACGTCCTGCGCGCCGGGCCGGTGATGTTGCGCCTGCCGGCCTTCCACGATGCGGACCGCGCCGGAGTGGACATCGAGCAGCTGCTGGCCGAGGCCCCCGCCCTGCCGGGTGGCAACTGGCCCGCCGCGGGCGACGAGATCACCGGGCCCGACGGCCGCCCCCTGACCTGGCGCCTGACCCGTGATGCCTCCTTCCCCGTGACGGCCGACGGCAACACCGCCACCTGGACCGCCTTCTACGTCACCAGCGACCGTTGGCAGCAGGCCAAACTGACGGTAGTCGCTCCCGAAACAGTCGAGGGTGTGCTGGACGGTGCGCCCCTGACCCTGGCCAAGGGTAAGGGCGATACCCTGACGGCGGATCTCGACCTGGCGCTGGGCAAGCACCTGATCGTGCTGCGCACCATGAATACCTGGTTGTCGGACCTGTCCGTGACCCCGGATGCGGAGATCGGTGATGGCACCCTGGCCCTGTCCGTCACTCCCGACCGCACTACCGACGTCCGCCTGGTCCTGGACGCACCGCGCCTCAGTGATCTGGCCCTGGCCCCGGACGGCCGCTTCTGCGCCATCAGCCTGGGCGAGTATCGCGACGGCGGGCACCACGAGACCTGGCTGGAGATCCGCGACACCGACCGGGGCGATCTGGTGGCCCTGTGGCGGGGTGGCGAACCCGGCGGCCTGCGCTGGCTCGAGTCCGGCAACCGACTCAGTTGGAGCACCGTCACCGACGGCAAGACCACCGTCTGGCTCCACGACCTGGACGCCAAGCGGGTCGAGCCGGTGCTCGAGGACGTGGCGGACATGGGCTCGTGGCGTTGGTCACCCGACGGGTCCTTCCTGGTCTACGAGGTAGAGAACAAGCCAGAAGCCGACGACCGCGGCGTCAAGCGCGTGCACAACCCCTCCGACCGGCAGACCTGGTGGCGCAACCGCAGCCACCTGGTACAGGCTTTCATACCAGGCGGTTACACCCGGCGCCTCACTGCCGGTCCGGTCAGCCCCGGCAGCTGGCGCGTCTCTCCCGACAACGGCAGCCTGCTGTTCTTCCTGAGCGAACCCGATCTCACACAACGCCCCTATTTCGCCAGCGAACTCTGGTTGATGGACCTGACCAGCCTGAAGGCCGACAAGCTGCTGGATGACCCCTGGCTGGACAGTGCCGAGTTCAGTCCCGACGGGGCGACCCTGCTGCTCGGCGGTTCGCCCAGTGCTTTCGACGGCCTGGGCCGCAACCTGCCCGAGGGTGTGCAGGCCAACGACTACGGCGGACAGCTCTACCTGTGGAGCTTCGCCGACCGCCAGCCGGAGGCCATCACCATCGATCTGCGTCCGGACGTGGCCTGGGCTCGCTGGAATGCGGCTGATGGTCGTGTCTACGCTCGCTGCACCGACACCCAGTACCACAATGTCTTCCGCCTGAAGCCGGGTGACGACCAGTGGGAACGGGTGGAGACCGGTTTCGGCACCACCGACGAGATCGTGCTGCCACGCCGTGGCAACCGGGCCGTGGCACGGGGCTCGGGTGCCACCACGCCACGGCGGGTGCATCGTCTGGATCTCAAGAAGAACCGGGCAGAACTACTGCACGACCCCGGAGTCCAGGCCTGGCAGGACGTGAACTTCGGCAAGTCCGAACCCTGGGTGGCGGAACTGCCCAACGGCGAAAAGTTGGACGGCCGCGTCTATTTCCCCCCCGGTTTCGACCCGGAGCGCCGGTATCCCGTGATCGTCTACTACTACGGCGGCACCTCGCCGGTGACCGTGGACTTCGGCGGGCGCTATCCCAAGAACGTATGGGCGGCCCAGGACTACCTGATCTACGTGCCCGAGCCCTCGGGCGCCACGGGCTACGGACAGGCCATGGCCGCGCGCCACGTCAACGACTGGGGGCGCATCACCGCCATGGAGGTGATCGAGGGCACCAAGGCCTTCCTGGCGACCCACCCCTACGCCGACCCCGCCGCGGTGGGCTGTATCGGCGCCAGTTACGGTGGCTTCCTGACCATGTACCTGACGACCCAGACGGACCTGTTCGCCGCCGCGGTAAGCCACGCCGGTATCTCCAGCATCAGCAGCTATTGGGGAGAAGGCCTGTGGGGCTACGCCTACGGGGCCCGCGCCCTGGCCGATGCCTTCCCCTGGAACGACCGGGATCTCTACATCGAGCAGAGTGCTCTCTTCCAGGCCGACAAAATCAACACGCCCCTGCTGCTGGTCCACGGCGACGCCGACACCAACGTGCCGGTGGGCGAGAGCGATCAGCTGTTCACGGCGCTCAAGCTGCTGGGACGCGAGGTGGAGTACGTCCAGATCGTGGGCCAGAACCACTGGATCGAGGACCACGACCAGAGGATCATGTGGAACGACACGATTCTGGCTTTCTTCGCCAAGTACCTCAAACAGCGGGACGGCTGGTGGGATGCCTTGTATCCCGAGCCCGAGGACTGGCGCTAGCTCCGTTCGGGGACCGGTCCCACGACGGGCCGGTCCCCGCTTCCCGAGTTCCCCTGATACCCCTCTGCTCCCGGACCCTTCCTTGAATCCCCTCAAGTTCCCCGCCTGTCAGCCGATTCGCCTGAAGTCAACCATCCCCGGACCAGGCCCTCGCCCGGCCGCCGCGGGACTCGACATTCATACGGAAGGTCGCCCTTAAATCCTTCCGTACCCGAGAGAGAATTGGCCATGCAGGCACAGGGGCCGTCGCGTCGCGCGATGGGCATCCTGCTGCTGACCGCCACGCTGTCGTGCTGCGGCGCGCGCGCCTTTGCCGGGGGGACCCCCGCGGGCGCCGACGTCACGGCCCAGGCGTCGGTGAGTTGGAACCAGCAGGGCGTAGCCCACAGCGCCACGAGCAACGCCACCAGCTTCACCGTCGATGAGATCGTCGACTTCGCCGTGGTCTGCCAGGACGCGGCGGGCGTCGAGGCCTTTCCCGGCGAAACCGGCCGCGCCCTCAGCTTCACCCTGCTGAACACTGGCAACGGGCCCGAGACCTTCCGCCTGCTGGCCCTGGACGCCCTGGCCGGGGACGATTTCGACCCCCTGCTGGCCGGTGTCCACCTTGATACCAACGGCAACGGTATCTGGGATCCGGGCGCCGATGACGTCTATGTCCAGGGCGGCAACGACCCCGATCTGCCCGCCGACGCGGTTATCTCGATCTTCCTGCTGGTGGACCTGCCCCCGGATGTGGTGGATCGCCAGGAAGGCACCGCCAAGCTGGTAATCACCGCCATGACCGGCGTGGGTGCGCCCGGAACAGTGGTACTGGGCGCCGGCGCGGGCGGTACCGACGCCGTTCTGGGCAGCGGCGGCGGTACCGGCGACGCCACCGCCCTGGTGCGCGTGGCCGCGGTGGAACTCGAACTGGCCAAGACCGCCGTCGTGCTCGACCCCGATGGCGGCAGCGAGCCCCGACCCGGGGCCCTGATCACCTACACCATCACCGTCACCGCCACCGGCGGCGGTACGGCCCGCGGCGTCGTGGTAACCGACCCCCTGCCGCCGGCCACGGATTTCGTGCCCGCCAGCCTGATCCTCGACGGCGTCCCGCTGACCGACGCCGCCGACACCGACGCGGGTGACTACAACGTCACCATTCCCGGAACCCTGACCATCAATCTGGGCGACATCACCGCGATCTCACCGAGCCGGGAGATCGCGTTCCAGGTGTCCATTCCCTGAACGAGGAGGACGAGTCGTGCCAAGAAGTCACCGAATCCTGTTGGCCGGACTGCTGATCCTGGCCGTGCCCTGCCTGGCCACGGCCCAGATCGAACTGCAGTCCACGGCCGAAGTCGAGACCGTCACCACCGGCGCTGACGGCATTCCCGTTACCGCCCGTACGGCGGCGGTCAAGGTCGTTCCCGGTGACGAAGTCATCTACACGGTCCACTACCGCAATTCCGGTACGGACCACGCCGAGGACGTCGTCATCACGAATCCCGTTCCCGAACACATGCACCTGCTGCGCACCGACGGTCTGCAGCCCGGGTGCACCCTGGTTTTCTCGGTGGATGACGGACAGAGCTTCGATGCCCTGTCCCGTCTGGAAATCACCGGCAACAACGGTCGTCCGCGGCCGGCCACTGCGGCGGACTGCACGCACCTGCGCTGGGTTTTCGAGCGACAGCTCGAGCCCGGCGAGGCGGGTGCGGTCAGTTACGTCGCCCAGCTGCTGTAACCGGCGGCATCACCTGCAAGGAGGATTGAAATGTACCGTTCCGTTCGCCCCCTGGTGCTCCTCGTAACCGGAGCCCTGGTCCTCATTCCGGCCGCCGCGGCCCTCGCCGTGGGCACCCCCGCCGGAACCAGTGTCGACAACAGCGCGACGGTGGACTACGCCGTCGGCGGCGTGGCACAGGCCCCCATCGCCAGCAACCTCGTCAGCTTCCTGGTGGATAACCGCATCGATATCGCGGTGACCACCCTGGACGCCGGCGCCATCACCGTCCTGCCCGGCAGCG
>QNDV01000012.1 GCA_003646045.1 bacterium | reverse complement strand
TGCCAATTTGAGCCGGGCCAGCACTGCGCAGGGCAGCGGCTTGTTCTCGCATTCCGCGCCATTCGATCGTAGCAGGGTCGTGCGGGGGCAGAGCAGATGGTAATCCCGCAGGGTGTGCACCACCGGGATATTCCGTTCGCGGGCCGCCTGCCAAACCACGGGGGTCATGCCCACGATGGTGTTGGTGTGGAGCAGGTCGGGTCGGGTGCGGTCCAGGGCTTCGCGGGCCAGCTTCAGCCAGCGGGGAGAATGAACGGCGGCGAAGTGATGCAGGCCGCGGATCAGGATCCCCGGCGCGGGGGCCGGACCCCCATCCCGGTAAAGGTCGTAGAACCCAGCGGACGTGGCCTCGAACACCTGTCCGCCGGTGTCGCCGAGAGGTCGCGTGGACAGGCCGGCGGGGCCGTCGCGGCGACCGCTGGTGGCCAGGGCGTCCACCTGCCAACCCCGCTGGGCCAATTGCAGGGCCAGCAGGTGGGACGAGATCTCCGCCCCCCCGATCACGTTGGGAAAGAAGATGCTGTTCTGCACGAGGATCTTCACGCGGTGTTCTCCTGTCGGTGCTTTTCGAGCCAGAGCAGCAGGGCGCGGGCGTACTCCTGGTCCAGGTCGGCGCTGCCCTCGTGGTGCCGCCACCCGGCGGGGCCGCGCCGGAAGTGGCCGGGGGCGTGGTCGAGGGTGTAGGTGCCGAAGTGCAGCGCCTGGTATTCGATGAGCCGGCACTTGCCCCTGGCTGCCACGATATCCAGTGAGACCAGGGGTACGTCCAGGCGCGCGAAGGTGTCGGAGGCCAGATCGAGTACCGCGTCAGGCGGCGTTTTCCAGCTGAACATGCCACTGCCGCTGGCCCGGAAATCACCCTGTCGCACTCCACGCCTCAGTACCCAGCAGCGGTCACCAAAAACCAGCACCTTCCAGTCGTTGGTGGCGCCGGGCACGTATTGCTGCACTACGAATGGTCCGCCATATACGCAGTCCTCGTACTGTTCGGGACGGTAGCGTCCCCGCAGGATCCAACGTTTGAGCCACTGCTTCAGGCTGTATATCGCCAGCCCCGGCGGCCGGTTCAGGCGGCGCACCCGCCGGCGCAGGGCGTCCGCGTCACTCACCAGGGAGACGCCGGTGCTCTGGAAGCCCGCCGCCGTCTTGAGTACCGCCGGGTAGGCCAGATCGTCTATGTGTCCGGTCAGGCCCTTGAGGTTGCCGAAGAGCCGTGCAGCCAGGGGGGCGAGGCCCAGGCGCCGTCGCAGCAGTTCCTGGTATAGCTTGTCCTCGTGGGCGCGGAAGATCTCGTAGCGGGGCACCAGTTCGTTGGACCGGGACAACTCGAACAGCAGGTCGTCCACGAAGCGCCGGTAGCCAGGTTCCTGACTGCTGGTGTAGTGGATGATGCACTCGCCGGGCAGTTCGCCGCTATTGGCCACATCCTCGAAGGTGCGGATATCCACGGTCCAGCCGGCTTCGCGCAGATTCTCCCCGAGGGCTTCCACGTCGAGACTCTCGTATTCCTGCACCCGTTGGCGCAGGGCATCCCGGTAATCGAGCAGCAGCGTCAGGCGGCGATCACGCCAGGCTTTCACGTCGTCTCCCATCGTTGGCTCCGACGGAACCAGAGCAGCGGTCCGGCGGCCAGGGGCAGGTACGCGGTGGCGCCGGCGACTATGCGCAGGGCGACGTGCCAGGCCGCACCGACCCTGACTACGAGCACCATGGCCAGGACCGCGGGGACCAGCAGGGCCAACAACAGTCCCAAGCGCCGAACGAACAGGCGGCGCTGGATGGATATCAATGACACGGCCAGGCCCGAGTGGGCCAGCAACATGCCCCAGGCGGCACCCTCCACGCCGTTGCGGGGCACCAGAAAGGCATTGGCTCCCACAGCCACCACGGCGGCTGCCAGCAGGGGCGGAAAGTAGGCAGTCTGACGGTCCATGGCCACCAGTGTGTTGCCCAGGAACATGGCCACCGCCAGCAACGAGTAGGACACGGCCAGCACCTGGAAGACAGGGCCGGCGGCGACATAGTCGGGGCCGTAGAACAGTGCCACCAGATCAGGTCCGGTGAGGACACCGCCCACCGCCAGGGGCAGCAGCCCGGCCAGTACGAATCCCAGGTACAGGTTGAAGGCCCTGCGGAACCCCGCGTGGTCCAGTTGGGCCAGCCGCGACAGCCGGGGCAGCAGGGCCGACCACAACACCTCGATGGCCACCACCATCAGGAAGATCATGCGTGAGGCCGCCGCGTAGTGGCCGGCCATGGCGGGAGCAGCCAGCGCGCCCAGCATGATCAGGTCCACGTTCAACAGGATGCGCAGCACCACGATACCAGCGCCCAGGGGAACCGTCTCGCGCCAGCGCCGGCGCACTTCGGACCAGGCGGGCAGGGTCGGCCACACCCACTGACCGAACCAGCCGCGGACCACCACACCCATGACCACGTTGCCGGCGATCATGGCGGTCAGGAAAAGCAGTGGTACCCAACGTGGCGCAGGCATCCCGGTGAGGCGGCTCAGGGGGTCCAGCAGCAACAGTATCAACGCGGCGTACACCAGGCTGCGCAGTGACTTGACGACTCCGACCCAGGGGATGCGCTCCAGGCCGACGCCGATCCACGAATACATGAACACCTGGGGCAGGACCGCCGCCAGATAGAGCACGTAGATCCAGGGGTCGTTGGACCAGAACGGCAGGTGGGGCAGCACAAGCAGGCCCAGGCCGGCGACCACCAGCGCCTGCAGGCCCATGATACCGGTGTGGGACCTGGCATAGGCGAGGATGGTTTCGGGTTTGTCCTGACGCGCGATCTCGCGGATGCCCAGGCTGAACATGCCCCACTCGGCGGTGGTCAGGGCGTAGGCCAGGAAAGCCACACCCACTTGCACTACGCCGAACCAATGGGGTCCCAGCCGGTCCGCCAGATAGACCAGGGCCCAGACGTTCAGCAGCTGGGCCGCGATCTGGCTCGCCGTGAGCATACCCAGGTTTTGCAGTAGGCCGCGTTTGCCGCGCATGGAAGTTCCCTTCATGGCGGGCCATGATAGGTCCCGTCGTGCCACAGGGTCAAGGCGTGGCCTGGTCTGGACAGTTCGCCCGGACCAGGCTTATGCTGGCCGTCCGCCGTGATAGGTGAAATTCGCAGGCCCGCAGGAGAGGGATCACATGACCGACCGCGAGACAATCCTCCGCCTGTTGCCGCTCTATATTCTTGCGGCGGCCCTGCCCGTGTCCCTGAGCGTGGCCAGCACCTGCACCGGCCTGGTTCTGGTCGCAGCGATCATCGTGGCCGTGCGGGAGCGCAGCCGCGCAGCCTGGCCACCGCGCGCGGTGCTGCTGGCCCTGACGGCGCTGGTCGCAGTCTATCTCGTGTCCGTTCTGGCTGCTCCTCCGGCGCCCCGCCATTGGCACAAGTTCGGCGAGGAACTGTGGATCAAGCTGATGCTGGTGGCGATTCCGGTACTGGTGGGAGGCCGGGTCCGCCATCTGCCGCGGTTGATCGGCGTGACCCTGGTTGCCGGCGGTGTGGCGTCACTCTTCGGCATCTGGCAGCATTTTTCCGGGATAGATCCCCTGCGCGGCGGGCGCAGCCTGATGACCGAGTGGGGACACAACTCGGCCGCGGCTTTCTTCGGACACCATCTGTCCTGGGGTGGGCAACTGCTGATCCTGATCCTGATGCTGGCGGCATGGCTGCTGTTCACATCCTGGCGGCGGGCGCGGCTCTGGCTCGTATTGTTGTTGGCGCTGCACGGCCTGGCCCTGGCCTGGTCCTACGCCCGCAGCCCGCTGTTGGGCGTGGCGGTGGGCTTCGTCGTGCTCGTGCTACTGCTGCGGGGGCGGCGGCGTCTGCTGGGTGCGGCTCTGCTGGTGGTACCGGCGCTGGCGAGCCTGGCCTTGCCGGAGATGCGACTGCACCTGGAACGTCTGACCTGGATGCATCGCCATGAGACGCGCCTCAACCTGTGGGAAAGTTCTCTCGAAGGCATCGCTGCCCGACCACTGACAGGCTGGGGTCCGGGCAACTTCGATGTGATGATGGCCGGCCACGAGGTAAGCGGATACTACGAGGTCAGGGCCCATTCCCACAATGACCTGCTCATGCACGGCGTCAACGCGGGCTTGCCGGGGATCCTGGCGGCTGTGGCCCTGTTGGTGGCGGTCTGTTGGGTTCTGTTCCGGGCCTGGCGCCGAGGCGGATCCAGGGCCTGGCTGGCCGCTGGTGCCCTCGCCGTCCAGGCGGGTATCACGATGGCGGGGATGTTCCAGGTCTACCAGACCGATGACGAGGTGGAGATGTTGCTCTACGTGGTCCTGGGTCTGGCCCTGGCCGCGGCGGGCAATTGCCAAGAGACAACAGGTGTGCGACATTGGGCCGGCTCGCGGTCCGCCCAGCCTGTTGGACCCGAAACAACTCCGCTTCGAGAGGATGAATGATGACCGTATCCCTGCTTCGGCCCGCGCTGGCGGCCCTGCTGATCCTGTTGCTGATGGCGGCCGTCGGCTGCAAGGAAGAGGAAATGCCCTGGCTGGAAATTACGCCCGGCCTGACCTACGTGGATTCGACCCTGGGTCAGGGTGACACCGTGGAGCCCGGGGATTTCGTGCTCGCCCACTACACGGGTTGGGTCTGGAATACGGAGACCGGCGCCAAGGCCGAAACGCCTTTCGACAGTTCCGTGGAACGTGGTGAACCCATCGGTTTCCCCATCGGCCGCGGTATGGTGATTTCGGGCTGGGAGCAGGGCATCACCGGTATGCACGTGGGGGGCAAGCGTACCCTCCTGATCAGCCCCGACCTGGCCTATGGCCCCGACGGCAGGCCGCCGGTGATTCCGGCCAACGCCACCCTGATGTTCGACGTGGAGATTGTCGATCTGCCCCGGGTGCGCATCGAGATCCTGACTGCGGGCACCGGCCCGGCGGCGGAACTGGGTGACAAGATCAGTGTCCACTACACGGGCTGGTTGTGGGAAGACGGCGCCAAGGGCGAGCAGTTCGATTCATCCCGCGATCGGGGCCGACCCTATGATTTCTCCCTGGGACGGGGCATGGTGATCCCCGGCTGGGACATGGCCCTGCTGGGCATGGCGGAGGGGACTTCCGCCCGCCTGATCATCCCGTCGGTCATGGGTTACGGCAGCCGCGGTACGGGATCCATTCCGCCCAACTCCACTTTGTGTTTCGATGTGGAACTGGTAAAGGTTGGCGGCGAGTAGATAACCGTTCCCGGACAGCTGCCGACAGATTGCTTGCGCCCGGGGATGTATGCTGCTAGCATTTCTGCGCAACTCTGGCAGACGCTCCTATAACGGGGCGTCTGCCTTTTGCGAGCCCACGCTCATTTCAGACCTTCGTGGCCCGGGCAGTTCGGGCCGCTCCCCGCAGGAGGAATCGCCTTGATCTATCTCATTCCCGCAGCCGGCGTCCTGGCGCTGGTCTTTGCCGCCTACAAGGCATCCTGGGTCAAGCGCCAGGATCCCGGCGACGAGAAGATGCAGACCATCGCCGGTCACATCCAGGAGGGCGCCATGGCCTTCCTAAGCCGCGAGTACCGGGTGTTGGCCATCTTCGTGGTGGTCGTGACGGTGCTGCTCGCGGTGGGCAACGCCAATGTGGGCAAAAGCCACGCGCTCATCGGCTTCAGCTTCGCGCTGGGCGCCATCGCCTCGGGCGCGGCGGGCTTCTTCGGCATGAAGATCGCCACCCTGGCCAACGTGCGGACCACCAACGCCGCCCGTAACAGCCTGCATGAGGCGCTGGCGGTGGCCTTCTCCGGCGGTGCGGTCATGGGCATGGTCGTCGTCGGTCTGGGCATACTTGGTCTGAGCCTACTGTACATCGTCTACACCCAGGTGTACGGCGAGGCCTGGGGCACGCCGCGGCTGCTGCAGGTCATCTCCGGCTTCTCGCTGGGCGCCAGTTCCATCGCGTTGTTCGCGCGGGTGGGTGGCGGCATCTACACCAAGGCCGCCGACGTCGGCGCCGATCTGGTAGGCAAAGTCGAAGCGGGCATCCCCGAGGACGATCCGCGCAATCCCGCCGTCATCGCCGACAACGTGGGCGACAACGTGGGTGACGTGGCCGGCATGGGCGCGGACCTGTTCGAGAGCTACGTGGGGTCCATCGTGGGTTCGATGATCCTGGGTGTGGCCTTCATGCCCGGCAACCTGAACGCCGTGCTGCTGCCCCTGGTTCTGGCGGCGGCGGGCATCGTGGTATCCATCATCGGGACCTTCTTCGTGCGGGTGAAGGACGGGGGCAATCCCCAGACCGCCCTGAACATCGGCACCTTCGGCGCGGGCATCATCATGGCCGCAGTGACCGGTGTCGTGGCCTACATGATGCTGCCGGGAGACAAGTGGCTGGGCGTATTTATCGCCACCATCGCCGGTCTGGCGGGCGGCATCGCCATCGGCGTGATCACCGAGTACTACACGGCCGAGGACAAGGGTCCCGCCCGACGCATCGCCAAGGCCAGCGAGACCGGCGCGGCCACCAACATCATCGGTGGCCTGGGCCTGGGCATGCAGTCCACGGCCCTGCCCATCATCGTGCTGGGTGTCGTTATCCTGGTGGCCTTCAAGTTCGCCGGCCTGTACGGCATCGCCATTGCGGCCCTGGGCATGCTGTCCACCACCGGTATCCAGCTGGCGGTGGACGCCTACGGTCCCATCGCCGACAACGCCGGCGGCATCAGCGAGATGGCGGGTCTGGGCGAGGAAGTGCGCGCCCGCACTGACAAGCTGGACGCCGTGGGCAATACCACCGCGGCCATCGGCAAGGGCTTCGCCATCGGCTCGGCCGCGCTGACGGCCCTGGCCATGTTCAGTGCCTACCAGCAGATCGTGGGTCTCGAGAAGATCGACCTGCTGGTGCCGAAGGTGCTGGTGGGGCTGCTCTTCGGTTCCATGCTGCCGTTCCTGTTCTCCAGTTTCGCCATGGACGCCGTGGGACGTGCAGCCTTTGCCATGATCGAGGAAGTGCGGCGCCAGTTCCGCGAGATTCCCGGCCTGATGGAAGGCACGGCCGAGGCCGACTTCCGTCGCTGCGTGGACATCTCCACCACCGCGGCCATCAAGGAGATGATCTTGCCCGGTCTGATCGCCGTGCTGACGCCGGTACTGGTCGGGTTCCTGGGCGGCACCGAGATGCTGGGCGGCATGCTGGCCGGCGTCCTGGCCACCGGTGTGCTGATGGCCCTGTTCCAGTCCAACGCGGGTGGTGCCTGGGACAACGCCAAGAAACACATCGAGAGTGGTCACTTCGGGGGCAAGGGCAGCGACGCCCACAAGGCCGCCGTGGTGGGCGATACCGTGGGTGATCCGTTCAAGGATACTTCCGGTCCCAGCCTGAACATCCTGATCAAGCTGATGTCGGTGATCAGTGTGGTGATTGCGCCGATGCTGGTGCGCTAGGCTGCAACGCGTATCTGATTCCAGCCGGCCCGTCCCCCCGTGGGGCGGGCCGGCTGGTCGTCGGGGCCCCACACGGCACACCGCCGGTACCGCCCCCCTCAGAAACCCGCCCGTTTCAGGAAATCCACCAACGCCCCTTCGTGCTCCATGAACCTCTTGACCGACGAATGGCCGGCACCGGGTATGGCCACGAATTCCGGGGGATGGCCCTGGCATTTCCTGCGCATCGCCTCCATGTCCCCGTGAGGGACGGTCCGGTCGGATGAACCGTGCATCACGAGGACCGGGCAGGTCACGCGGCAGATGGTATTGATCGGGGCGATGTCGTCGTAACGTCGGCCGATCACCCGTTCCACGTAACGCAGCACCAACGGGACCAGCAGATCCGGAATCCGGGCCTTCCGCATGAACCGGCGCATCATGTCCGTGGGGTGGGCGAAGGTGGCCAGGCTGATCACCGCCGCGATGTCTTCCCGTTCCGCCGCGCACAACAGGGCGGCCCCGCCACCCAGGGAATGACCGCACAGGGCCACCGGGCCCGCGTGTTCGGTCTGCTGCCGGACCCAGTCCACGGCGTTGCCCAGGTCGTCGGCGAACCTGGGCAGGGAGGAATGTCCGTCATGGTCGCTGCGTCCGTGGTTGCGGGCGTCCACCAGTAGCACGTTCAGCCCCACGGCCAGAAAGGGGCCGGCCAGGGGCAACAGGAACTCGGCGTTGCCGCCCCAGCCGTGCATCATTACCACGGTGGCGGCAGGGTGTCCCGCCGGCAGCAGCCAGGCGAAAAGTCGCTTGCTTCGTGCAGTGGGTAGCCACGCCTGGCGAAAAGCGAAGCCCAGGCTTTCGGGGTCCGAGTTCTCTTCCACGCAGGGCGCACCGAAGCTGCGGTGGACCATCAGGGAGAGGGCGGTGAGGACAGTCAGGACGACTGCCAGGGTGGTGCCTATGACGGTGAAAGGGCTGATAGGAGTTACCCCCGTGGACGAAGTCGTGTTTCATGTTCCTGCGCGCACCGACTGATACCTCAGAGAACCAATGTATCATAGGGGACATATCTGTTGATGGCGCTGATTCAATCCCGTAATCTCATTCCGAATCCCGGTGAAAGGTGGTCCTGCCATGAGGCTGATCTACCGCTGTCTCTGCTTGGTGTTCGGCGCAATCCTCGGCTCCGGCTGCACTGACTCCACGGAACCGGTCGAGTACGGACCCATGCCCGAATACGGTGTGCCCACCGGCAAGGTCCTTGTCGACGGTCAGGTGGTGGATGATCTCGGTGTACCTGTTCCCGGTATCGAGGTCTCGTTCCACAACACCGGGACAGACACTACCGATGCTCGTGGTATCTGGTCCATAGACCGGGAAAATGCGTTCATCAATTGTGTCACCAATGACCAGCAGGCCTGTGTGCTGACGGTTCGCGACATCGATGGCGCCGACAACGGCGGCCCCTTCCCGACCGCCGATGTTTTGTTGAATCTCGTCCAGACCGAACCCGGCAGCGGATCGTTCGATCTTGGCACGTGGGAGCAGCACGGCATCAATATCGTTATGAGTGATGCCGTCGAATATGGGCCTCCCGTCGCCAAGGTGGAACTGCCGGCACCGCCGACCGGCGACGACCGGTGAATGCGATCCGGGACAAGGGTCCGGTTGGCCGCTGGCTGCACCGCCGTTTGCTGCCCCTGCACCAGGCGACCCAGCGCAAGCTGCACGACCTCAACTATCTATTTTTTGAACTGACCCAGCGTTGCAATCTGGCCTGCCGCCATTGCGGCAGCGACTGTGTCGCCGACGCTTCCATGCCTGACCTGCCGGTAGAGAGTGTGATAGCGGTATTGGAGGGCATTCGCCGCCGCCACGACCCGTCGCGAATCACCGTGGCGCTGACCGGCGGCGAACCCCTGTTGTACCGGGGCTTCTTCGAGCTGGGCCGGTCCATCACCGCACTGGGATTCCCTTGGGGGATGGTAACCAACGGCTGGGCCTGGTCGCCGCAGGAGGTCGAGTCCGCGCGGGTGGCGGGGATGCGTACTATTACCGTCAGTTTGGACGGCCCGCCGGAGGTCCACGATTGGCTGCGCGGGAGGACCGGTTCGTTTGCGCGGGCCAGTACCGCCCTGCGCCTCCTGACGGCAGCTCCCTGGATCCAGAAACTGGACGTGGTCACCTGCGTGCATCGGCGCAACCTTGATCTCCTGGATGAGACCCGCGACCTGTTGGCGGAACTGGGTGTTAGGCACTGGCGTCTGTTCACTGTCTCCCCCATCGGTCGTGCCACCGCCGATCCCGACCTGATGCTGGACAAGGTGGGATTCCAGCGCCTGATGGCCTGGACCGCTGCCCGTCGCGGGACACCGGGTCCGACCGTTGCCTACAGCGAGTCGGGCTACCTGGGTGCCTGCGACACGACGGTGCGCAACCACCCCTTCTTTTGTCGCGCGGGAATCAACGTGGCCGGCGTGATGGCCGACGGAGCCATCCTGGCCTGTCCCAATATCGATCGCAGCTTCTCCCAGGGGAACATCCACGAGGATGACTTCTGTGAGGTGTGGGAAACCCGGTATCAACCCTTCCGCGACCGTAGCTGGATGCGTACGGGTGAGTGTGTCGGTTGTAGCGAATGGGACCTGTGCCAGGGCAACTCGTTCCATCTCCAGGATCCGGGGACAGGGCGCACGCGCCTTTGTTACCACCGGGAATTCGATCTTGGCGAGATATCGTCTCAACCGGAATCATGAACCGGACTACGTGATCGCCAAAGCCGGTACGCGGCCGGCAACCATGATCCATGCCGCTGCCATCACCTTGCATACCGTCGGGTTCGTACCCGACTGCGATCCTGCACCATCTGCCGGAGCAGGAACATCGGTATCCACGGTATATTAAATCTATTGATATCCACAAATCAGATATGCAATAATCCCCCAGCATCAAAAAGTATCCAAATGTCCGTAATATTTCGGAAAACAAAGACGGGGGATATGATGAATCATCCAATGATCACGACCCACGGTCGAATGCTCACAGTAGCGGGTCTACTGGCCGTCTGCCTTGCCCTGGCTGTACCGGCCGGTGCCCAGTTGATGAACGACTGGGCTTATCAATGGCCCGTCGCCGTAACCAATCCGGGCGGTGCGCTCACCGACTACCAGGTCAAGGTTGTCCTGAACAGCGCCAACTTCGACTTCAGTCTGGCCGAATCCGACGGTGCGGATGTGCGCTTCACTGATCTCGACGGCGTGGCGTACCCCTTCTGGATCGAGACCTGGGACCCGGTGGCGGAGCATGCCGTGGCCTGGGTGCGCTTGCCGGCATTGCCTGCCGGGGGTACCACCGTCATCGCCCTGCTGGCCGGCAATCCGGAAGCAGTTGCCGCCAGTGACGGCACAGGGACCTTTCTTTTCTACAGCGGCTTCGAGGAGCTTGTCGTCTCGGCGGGAATGAACGCACCCCTGCCGCTGGTGACTCCGACCTACGACGGCTCGGGCCAGGTCGTGCATCCGGACGTGATCCACGTGCCGGGAGGCTGGAACGGCTACGAGTACTGGATGGGCATGACGCCCTACCCCAACAGCAATGACGACTACGAGAATCCGTCTATCCTCGCGAGCAATGACAACACGACCTGGGTCGTACCGACGGGGGCGGTCAACCCGCTGGCTCCCGAACCGCCGGGACACAACGACGATGTGGACATGCTGCTGGTCGGCGGCGAGATGATCATGTACTACAACGAGACCAACAACAACGGCACCACCTACATGAAGCGCCTGGCATCAACCGACGGTGCCGACTGGGGAACGGCCCAGACGGTCATCACCCTGCCCAACTACGTCATGTCTCCCACGGTGATCCACGACGGCAGTGTCTACACCATGTGGTATGTGAGTTCGGCGGGCGGCTGTACCGCGCCGGTACAGGATTTCTACCGTCGCACCTCGGTGGACGGCATTGCCTGGGGGCCCGAAGAAGCGGCATTCATGGACCATCCGGGCCGCGTGTTGTGGCATCTCGATGTGCAACTCGTGGACGGCACCTACACCATGGTGTTCATTTCCTACCCTGCCGGATCCTCCTGTGGCAACACCCAGCTCTATTACGCCGAAAGCCTAGACGGCACCAGCTGGACAGCCAATCCGGAGCCCATCCTGGTACCGAGTGCCTCCGGCTGGGACAGCAACAACATCTATCGGGCCTCCTATATCCTGGACGGCACCTGGCTGCGCCTCTGGTACTCGGCCCGGTCCGATGCCGGTCAATGGCGCGTGGGCTACACGGAGGGCGACCTGGACGACTTCATAGTGGCTCCTGCCGATACCTGGACCGAGGTAAACGGCAATGTCGCTGCGACAACCGACCATCCCCGCACCGGAACCCACGGCCTGAGGGAAATCGGCAGCAGTACGTATCCCCAGGTCTTTGCTGATCTCGCCGGTGGCGGCGTGTGCGTGAACGTGTGGTACTGGGAGGAAATGAGCACGGCCGTCAATTTCATGGCTTTGCTGCGCCTGTGGGATTCGGACACCTCGGTATCGCCCTACCACTGTATCGGCACGGGCATCTGGACCGGAACCTCCACCGCCAACTACAGCTGGCACAACGAGGGCTTCAGCTATGCCGCTACGGGGGTGCCGCGGACCTCGGGCTGGCGTCACCTGTCCATCGCGGTGGGTACCGGTGCGGCGGAACTGCGGGTGGACGGTACGACGGTGGCAACCACCGGCGCGTTGGATCCCGCCCTGCTCAACCGGTTCTCGGTGGAGGGCTACCGTGGCGGCACCGGCTATTTCGATGATGCGTATGTGCGCCGGTATGCGGAAATCGAGCCCGTGGCCCTGGTGGGAGAGCCGGGCGTGGTCGGAATCGATGACCGGCCGGACGATGGAACCGGACACCGTCTCCCGACACCCATGGTTATCCTGGAACAGAACGTGCCCAACCCGCTGAATCCCGAAACCAGCATCGCCTTCAGCCTGCCCCAGTCCGAGTTCGTCACTCTGCAGATCATCGATCTGCGGGGGCGTGTCGTGCGGACGCTGCTGGCCGAGACTCGAAGCGAGGGTCGCAACACCGTGACCTGGGACGGCCGTGACGAGCGCGGCAATTTTGCCGCCAGCGGTACCTATCTCTATCGACTGGTCACGCCACGGCGGGTGGTCAGCAGGAAACTGATGCTTGTTAAATGACCCAGTGGAGCCTCCCTGCGGGGAGGCTCCTATACCAACAAGGAAGATGCAATGCGAACATCACCGGACAAGAGCGTACCCTGCACCTGTTGGCCGCTGGCACTCATGCTGGCGGCTTGTTTCGTTATGGTCGCACCTGCGGCCCAGGCCCTGGATGGCTGGGACCACGCGTTCCCCGTAACCATCACCAATCCCGGCGCGGCCCAGGTGGACTACCAGGTAAAGATCGTGCTGGACGCCGGAAACTTCGATTTCACCCTGGCCCGGCCGGGCGGCGCCGATCTGCGGGTAACCGAGTCCGATCTGGTGACCCTTTTACCCTATTGGATCGAGACCTGGGATCCGTCCGGACAGCAAGGTGTGGTCTGGGTCCGCGTGGCTGATCTGGATGCCGGCGGCACCCGGGAACTCGTGCTGCACGTCGGCAATGTCAATGCAGATGATGCTGGCGACGGGGAGGCGACCTTCCTTTTCTACAGCGGTTTCGAGGAGCTGGTGGATCTCGACGGCGGGAATGCGCCCGTACCCCTGGTTACGCCGACATATGAGGGTTCAGGGCAGGTTGTGCATCCGGATGTGGTGCACGTGCCGGGCGGCTGGAACGGCTACGAATACTGGATGGGCATGACGCCCTATCCCAATAGCAACGACGATTACGAAAACCCGTCGCTGCTGGTGAGCAACGACAATGTGGCATGGGTCGTGCCGCCGGGAGTGGTCAACCCCCTGGCGCCGGAACCGCAGGGGCACAACGACGACGTGGACATGCTGCTGGTGGACGGCGAAATGATCCTGTACTACGTGGAGACCAACAACGACGGGCAGTCCTATCTCAGGCGTCTCGCCTCCACCGACGGTGTGGACTGGGGCGAACTGCAGCTGGTGTTGACCATTCCCAACTATGTCATGTCGCCGGCGGTGATACACGACGGAACCAACTACACGATGTGGTACCTGCAATCACCCGCGGGGTGCACGTCCAGCTACCAGAACATCTACCGGCGTACCTCGGCGGACGGCGTGTCCTGGGGTCCGGAGCAAGCGGTGACCCTGGTACAACCGGGACGGATTCCCTGGCACTTCGACGTCCAATTCGACGGTAGCCTGTATACCATGCTGTTCATCTCCTATCCTGACGGCTCCTCCTGCGGAAATACCAGTCTGTACCATGCCGAGAGCTCCGACGGACTGGCCTGGAGCGTGACCGGTAGCGCCGTCCTGCAACCGGTGGCGGGCAGTTGGGACAGTAGCAACGTCTACCGCGCCTCGTTCACGATTGCCGGCACCTGGCTGCGCATCTGGTACTCGGCCAGATCCAATGCCGGTTCGTGGCGCGTCGGTTACACCGAGGGCAACCTGGATGACTTTCTGGTGCTGCCCTTGACCACCTGGAGCGAACTCCACGGCAATGTCGCTGCCACTGCGGAATATGCACGCACCGGTACCCACGGCCTCCGGGAGATCGGCGGCTCCGTCTACCCCCAGGTCTTCGGG
>QNDV01000011.1 GCA_003646045.1 bacterium | reverse complement strand
CGTCCGCATGGATCACCGCCAGCGAACGGCCCAGGCACGCCACGTTTAAGGCCTTGCTGGGTGCCAGTAGGGTGATTGGACGGGCCCGGTATCGCCGCCCGTACCATCACCCTCCTGGCACCCAGCAAGGCCTTCAACGTGGCGGGCCTGGGCTGTTCCCTGGCGGTGATCCCTGCGGACGATCTGCGCCGCCGTTTCAAACGGGCCATGGCCGGCATCGTGCCGGGTGTGAATGTCATGGGTTTCGCGGCCGCCGAGGCGGCCTGGACCGGGGGAGGCGACTGGTTGGCGGCGCAGCTCGACTACCTGAGGGCGAATCGCGATCTGCTCGCTGACTGTGTGGAGTCGTTGGACGGTGTGACCATGGCGACCGTAGAAGCGACCTACTTGGCCTGGCTGGACGTGACGGCCCTCGGACTCGAGGATCCCGCCGCGTTCTTCGAGTCCCATGGATTGGGCTTCAGCGACGGGAGAGCCTTCGGGGGGCCGGGGTATCTGCGGTGTAATTTTGGTTGTACGCGGGCGACCCTCGAGGAAGCCTGCCGGCGGCTGGCCGCGGCGGTCTGACGCCACACGGTTTCAGGGACGAGAAGAGGGAGGGCCAGCAGGCCCTCCCTCGGTCGTTGGCACCGATAGTGCGATGGTCTAGAACTCGACGACGTCGCCGTTGTTGTCGTACAGGTCGTAGTTCTTGCAGAAAGTGTCGCTCCACTTGCTGCTCGCGTTGTAGCCATTGTCGTTGTAGAACAGGTGGTTCATGCCGAATTTCATGGAAACGGCATCGTGACCCAGGGTATTGAGGGCGAAGGTTACCTGGCTCGAGGACTGGCCGGTGTAGCAGTACACCATGATGGGCGTATCGTCCGAAGGCAGGTACTTCATCATGGTGTCACGGTCGATGCTGGTGCCAGGGTCGAACTGGAAGGCGCCGGCTACGTGACCGGGAACCACGGCGCCCGGCATGTAGTCGGCGTACTGCACGTAGTTGAGGATGAAGTAGTTACCGAGTCCGGCTGCCTGGGCGGCATCGATGGTGACAGCCTCGAAACTGGCCAGTGTGGCTTCGACGGCGTCCTCCAAGGTGGGTTGGCCGGTCGGGTAATCGTACTCATCGACCAGGGTGTTGGCGGTCTCCTCGAGGTTCACGGCCAACAGGTCGTCCTTGCACGATCCCGATTCGGTAGCCGGGGCGACAGGCTCCATCCAGCGGCTGGGCGGAACGTTCTCGTTCCATGAGCTCATGCCGAACTTCAGGGTCTTGGCGTTGGTGTAGCCCAGCAGGCGCAGGGCGGTCACGGCGTGGCCGGCCGACTGGCCTGTGTAGCAGGTCACCACGATTTCGTCGGTCTTGGACAGGCCGGCGTCCTCCACGTCGGTGACGATACCGGTCATGGTTGCACTGATGGCACCCTTGATGTGGCCGGCGTCGTAGGCGCCACTTTGGCGGATGTCGAACACGGTGACCGTCGGTTCGGCGGCATTCACCAGGGGGTTCAGGTTGCTGGCCAACATGTACGAAGTGCCCATGACGGGCAGGTAGGCCTCGACCGCATCGGCGATCACTTCGAAGTTCGTAGGCGGCGTTACCACCACCGGATCGTCGTCGTCGGAGCAGCCCACGAAGGCGACCAGGGCCACAAGCATGAGAGTCATCCAGGTAAGTCGCTTCAGCATTTGCGTCTCTCCTTATTATTGACCTTGCGGTCATGCACCGGGGCAGTGTGCCCCACTCCTGATCAGCGGGCGGTCACCGATGACCACCCGCTTCTCCTTACTTCTAACGAGGCGGAATCACGAGGTTGGCGTTGGCCGCCTGCTCCTCGGGAGTCGTCAGATCGCTGTCCTGCAGGTAATAGTCGCTGCCGTGGCAGCCACCGCAGGTGGCGGCCTGGTCAGTATTGAGCTTGATGCTGTGCGGCGATGCGTACAGCCAGGTCGGCTTGCTCGTGAAATCGGGCAGGTCCACGAGGCCCCAGTGGGCATAGGTCTCCTGGGAGATGGGCACGTGCCGCACCACCACGTAGTCGTAGCCCTTGTCCTGCCGGTAGGGGAAGGCCGCCGGGTCGTTCCTGGCGATCTTCAGACTGAAGAACTCGCCGTACTCGGTGCCCGTGCCCGGGTCGTGGCAGTTGGTGCAGTTGCGATAGGGCTGCGCGTGACAGACCTGGCACTGCAGCTTGGAGTCACCGGCGTCGCCGTCGACGTGTTTGGCGTGGAACGCATTGTCCCACCCGTCGTCGACACCGGCGCCGTGGCACTCCTCGCAGCGGGGCATGGCGGCCACCTCGTAGCGGTGGTCGACGACCGTGCCGTCGCCGTGCAGTTCACCATCGTCGTGGCAGGCCGTACAGGTGAACGAGCGGCGGACCCAGTGGATGTCCTGGCTGTGTTCAGCCGGGATGTCCGAGCCCTCGCCCAGGTAGTCCGTGGCCACGCGGGTGCCATGGCAGGCGGTGCACTGTTCCTTCATGGCGTCGACCGAGGTCGGCGAAGAGAACAGGTGCGAACGCGATACGGTGGCCTCGGCCAGGTGCACGAAACCGCCGCCCGCGCTGTGGGGTCGCGAGACATGGCACTGGCCGCAGGTGGCGTGGCACTCGGCACACTGGTTGTTGAAGGCGTCCCGGTAGCCGGCGGCGTCGAGGTCGATGGCGGCACGGTCCTCGACGGCCTTGACCTCGCCCTGGAGGTTGGCGTGCAGGCTGTTGGCCCAGTTGTCCTGGTGCGACGAGTGGCAGCCCGCGCAGGCCGACGCGAAGGAATCGAGCGTCTCGCCGTCGTGACAGCCGGAAACATTACAGCCGATCTCGCCCGAACCGCTGGGATCGGAGATCATGCCCAGGTGGGCCTCATCCATGGTCTCGAAGCTGTTGTCCGCCGCGCCCGCATGGCACGCCTGGCAGTTCAACTTGTGGGGAATGTCCCCACCCGCGTAGTCGGGGCCGTGGGGGCTGGCCACGAAGGCCTTCCCGCTCGGAGTGGTCAGGTTGATGAATACTTTTTGCCACGCTTCCAGCGCGACGACGTCGCCGCCTCAGCCGCCGCCCTTGGCGATGGGCCCGACCAGGGTGCCGGACTCCTCCGGCGGCACGCTGGCCTTGAGGGCGTCTTCACTGGCGTGGCAACCCAGGCAGGTACCGGTCTTGGCCACAGGGCCGGAAAGTTCGTTCTCGGTATTGTTGTCGCAACCCCACAGCGCCAGCACGCAGGCCAACGGCAGAAGGGCCAGAAGGGTCAGTCGATTCATGTCACGCTCCCGGTTTTGGCTCCGACGGTTTCATCCGCCGAACCCACCAGACCACGGGCGAAGATCGGCACGTTGTTGCAGATCACGTCCCCGGCTTGGAAATCGGTGTCGTTGATCTCTTCCCAGACGTTGATGTTCAGGGCGCAGTCCATGACCATGCCCACGAAGCAGCGGCTGGTGATGAAGGGCTCGACCTCACGGATCTCGCCGGCGCCCATGCGCTGTTCGAGTTCCTGACTGAGGAACGAGATGTAGGGGAGGCGGACCTCCCGGAAGAGGACCGTGGCCACGGTCCCGGTTTCGAGGGTGTTGTTGAACATGAGGCGCATCAGTTCGGGGTCCCGATCGGCCAGGTCCAGAACGTTGGTCGCCACCGTGCGCAGGGCGTCCTCAATGGTCCCTTTGCCGGCGTGTTCCTGGAGCCGCGCCCCGATATCGTGCTGTTCGGCCTTGGTCCGGATGACTTCCTCGTACAGGTGGACCTTGTGGTCGAAGTGGCGATAGATCGCCGCTTCGGTAATACCGCAGGCGCGGGCGATGGCGCGCACCGAGGCACCGTCGAAGCCGTGCTGGGCAAAGAGCCCCGTGGCCTCGCGGAGAATCTGTGCGCGTCGTTCGCCGCCGTTGCGGGGTTTGGTCATGGCGTATCTCCCCGACCTAGAACCGACCACTGGCCGACAGGGCGTAGAGGTCGGTGATGTAGTTGTCCCACCGGTGTTCCATGAACTCGTGACGTCGGTAGGTGGCCGTCAGGTCCAGATCCTCGTTCAGGGCCCAGGCTGCCCGCAGCAGCATGCGGTCGCTGTCCGACTGCAGCACGGCGATGAGGTTGGATTCGTTGCCCGTGTCCTCGTAGCGAATGGCCTCGTACATGGCGTCAAACGTCAGCCGGTCCAGCAGGTACAGCGTGGCGCCCGGTACGAAGCGCAGGGTCGTGCCGTCCTGCATCACCGGGCCCATGCCCGCATCGGGAACGGGCGCGCCGCTCAGTTCATACTTGTCCGTTCCGTAGGCCACGGTGCCGTACAGGCTCAGGCGGTGACTTGCCGTCCAGTTGAGATTGGCGAAGCCGTGAGCCGCTGACCACGTGGTCTCGGTGCCGGGCATATCCGAGCGCTCGATGGTGCGATCCCACGCCCGCGCACCCAGGTCCAGGCGCAGGGTCCGGCCCGGCCGCGTGCGCAGGACCAGTTCCCCGTCCAGGGTATTGCGCTTGCGTTCGGGCATGCCCGTGTACCACGCCGTGCCCTGCCAGGTGTGTGCATTCTTGGTCTCGCGATTGCCATAGCCGACCTTGAAGCGCAGGCCGACCTGGCGGCTGAACTTGTGACGCAGCTTGAAATCCAGGTCGTTGTAGGTCTGGTCCTGGTCCAGCTTGTGCACCGTGCTGGCGTCGGTGCCGGTCTCGGTGAGGTCAGCCGAACGGTAGCGATAGTCCAGGGACAAACGGGTGCGCTTGAATCCCCGGTAGCTGACCATGGCCTGCAGATCGGTGCTGCTGCGCTCGCGGTCCACCAGGTTGGCGTCCAGGGCCGCGTCCGTGTCCTGCTTGCGTACGGTGGCCGCCAGGCGGAACCAGGTGGCCTGCCCCAGGCGGCTGACCAGGCCCAGCTGGCCGCCGCTGGTGGTGGCCTTGCTGTCGATGGCCAGGGTATTCTGGGTACCCTGATCCTTGAGCTCGCTGGCGCCGGCGTGGGCAAAGAGGGATGTGACCCGACCCACGTCGTAGCGCAGATCCAGGTTGGTGCGCAGCAGTGTACGGTCGTCGCCGTAGACTCGCCGCGTATCCATGACCCGGTCCCCGTCTGCGGCCCGGTAGGCAACTCTCAAGTCACCGCCGAAACCGCCGCTGCCGAAGGATGCCTGGCCCCAGAACTCGTTGCTGGTGGTGTCGTACATCTTGACCGCAGGTACCTCGTCGCCGCCGGCGCCCACGCGCAACAGGCTGCCTTTGTCACCCTTGCGGCATTTGCGGTCCAGCCCCGCCGTCAGTTTGAAGGATTCGCTGAAACGGTAGCCCGCCGCGATATCGGCCATGCGCCATTCGTAGACGGGCACGCCATTCAGGGTCTGCGGTTCTGGAGGAGCCGCGAAGCCGGGCGCCCGCATCTCGCTGGTGGGGTCGTAGCTGTGGTTGCCGTTACGGAAGCGAAGCCGCCAATCGGTCTTGCCCGGACTTGAGCCCGTGGCCAGGAAGGCCCCGGTGATCCCGGAGGCCGCGGCGCTGGTGGCGTGTCCCCGGAAGGACATGAGATAACCACCGGCCGAGGTCGTGTGCCAACCGAAGAGACCGCCGCCGGCGGTCTTGTCCACCAGTTGCCAGTCCTCGGCGCGTTTGGCGTCGGCGCCGTGACGGTCCATGCTCGAAGCGTCCAGGGTGAGGTTGTTGTCCGTGCCTACGATGTCTCCCGCCGGGGCCCAGATACGGACCGCCGGTGCGGGCAGGTCCGCGGCCGTGGCAACGCCCGCCAACAGCAGGAGCGCCAGGATCGCCGGTATGGTCTTGAGGTTCGTGTTCTTCATGGCCGTGCTCCTTTCCTAGTTCCTGAACGTCGGGCTGACATTCGAGCCGTGGACATCGATGTGGCAGTCGTAGCAACGGTTCTCGCCCAGCAGCAGGCCGGAGTGGCCCTGGTTGCCGATGTCGAATCCGTCACCGCTGTTGAAGCCCTCGTCGTAATGGCACTGCATGCACAACCCGTTGCCTTCCTGCACCAGCATCTTGTCGTGGTGCGATCCGTGGGGGCGATGGCAGAGCAGGCAATCCTCGCCCTGCACACCGTCGTGCTCGTAGACGAAGGGGCCGGCCACTTCCTCGTGGCAGTCCAGACAGATGGTGTTCAGGCCGTTCCAAGAGCCCTGTTCGAAGCTGCTGTGGGGGTCGTGGCAGTCCTCGCAATCCATGCGGCCCTCGAGCACGCGGTGCCGGAAGGGCAGGCGGAAGGCGGCATCCTGGTCCGGGTGGCACTGCAAACAGAACTCGGCCCGGTTGCGGTAGTCGGTCACGGGCAGGGCGGCAACCGGGAAGTGGACCTGGTCGGCATGACAGGAGGCGCAGCCGATGTCGGCTCCGTCGTGGGGACTGCCGGCCCAGGTGTTGGCCCGCTCGGAGTGGCAGCGGGTGCACATGGCCACCTGCGCCGCTTCGTCCAGTGAACCCAGCAGTCCCGCGTCGATGATGAATCCGTCCCCGTCCTCGGCCACGTGCAGGCTGGCGGGGCCGTGGCAGGCTTCGCAACCGGTGGCGTCGGTGCCGGGTCCGCCCAGGGCGCGGTCCGCGGCGTGGGGGCTGTTGGCGTAGGCGGCGACCACCTCATCATGGCAGTCGGCGCAGGATTCCGAACCGGTGAAGGTGGCATCATCGGGAATGTCGAAAGCATCCAGGAATTCGTCCCCGGCCAGGGCCGTGGTCGCGGTGGCGACCAGTACCAGGACCGTCAGCAATAGGATGCGTCGCATCGGCGACCTCCAAGTCTGGAGTAAACGTTTATTGACTTGGGCAACGTTAGAAATGCAACAGGGGGTAGTCAACCAAAAAATTAACAGAATACGTTAATCCTAAAACATAGTAAAACGATGGGAGAATATTGCTATTTAGCTACCTGACAACAGGATGCAAAATGGGTCCGGAAAGTGTCCCGGACCCATTTACGCTGTTTTCCCCGGTAAACGGTCGTTTACCCCAGTTGCTACAGATATGTCTACTCGACCAGAGCCGGGGTCAGTGGGCGCAGATAGGTCTCGAACCAGGCCAGGTCCCATTCCATCTTGGCGAGACGATTTTCATGGGTAGTCAGACCGTGGGGCTCTCCGGGATAGACCACCAACTCCGTGGGCACGTCCAGGTAGTGCTTCAACGCCCGGTACAAGGCGCGGCTGTGGGCCGGCGGGACCCGTGGATCGTTGCCGCCCACATGGATCAGCGTCGGGGTCCTGACCTTGTCCAGACCATAGAGTGGGGATGCCTTCTGGTAGTGCTCTTCCTGTTCCCAGGGCAGTCCCTCCACGAAATTGACCACGTGTCCGGGAGTGTCCTCGGTACCCCACTGGATGACCATGTCCAGCACACCGGCGCCGCTGCTGGCGGCCGCGTACAGTTCGGGTTCCGCCACGATCATGCAGTTCGTCAGGTAGCCTCCGTTGCTCCAGCCCATCACTCCGATGTGGGCAGCGTCGGCGTAGCCCTCCTCGATCATCCAACGTGTACCCGCGGCTATATCCGCCACTTCGATGTCGTTCTCGCGTCCGATCAGCTTCTCCAGGAAGGTGTCCCCGTAGCCGGTGGAGCCGTGGTAATTGGGGCTGAGCAGAGCGTAGCCCTTGCTGGCCATCAGGGCCCGGCCGTAGATCCACAACCGCAGGCGGTATTTGGTGCTGCTGGTGGGTCCGCCGTGCAACTCGATGACCGTGGGCAGGGGGCCGTCACTCTTGACGTAGCCCGGGGGCAGCTCGAGGATGCCCCACACCTCATCACCGTCGCCGCCGGTCCAGCTCACATGTTGTATGGAAGGCAGGATCCACGTATCCACCTGGGGATTGACGTTGGTCAGGCGTTCCATGCGATCAGGGGCGATCACGGCATACAGGTCGTTGGCGGTGGTGATGGTCTCGATGATGCCCACGAGGTTGCCGCCGCGACGGTCGAAGGCGAATCCGCCCACTACGCCGTCGCCATCAATGAGCAGTTCGGTCCGGCCGTGGCTACCGGCCTTGATATCCCGCACGGCGTAGGCCCGCACCCGGGCCATGCTCTCGCCACGGTAGCAGAGAGTGCGTCCGGTACCACGCCAGACCAGACCGCCGTCCAGGGTGACCAGATCCGGTCGCGCGATCTTCTGCAGGCTCCAGCCCTCGCTGTTCATTTCGGCCACCCAGATCTGACTGGTAAAACCGTCATAGGAGATACTGAAGGCCACGGCGCGGCTGTCGCCGGACCAGGCCAGGTTATCCAGCCAGCCGTAGGGCGACGGATGGTCCGTCCGCCACTGTTGGTCCGTCAGGGCGGTCACCGCGCCGGTGGCCAGGTCGAGCACTTCGACCCGGGACCAGCCCTCCTTGAAGATCAGCTCGTTATCGTCGGTGGTGATCATGGCCATCCGCGTGCCATCGGGGGAGAGGCTCATTTCCCAGATCACACGGTCGGCGGGCAGCACCTCCTCGGTGCGCCAGCTCTCCAGGTCCAGGCGGCCGATGGCGTGGAGGGTGCGCACACCGTGACCGTATTCCAGGTCGCCGTAGCGTTCCTTCAAATCGGACCAGTCGTCATCCTGGTGTTCGTCGCCCGTGCGGTAGTACAGCGACCTGCCGTCGGGGGCCAGTTCGAAGTCCAGCACGCCGTCCGTGATCCGGGTCACCGGACGGGCATCACCGCCGTCCACCGGAATTCGCCAGACCTGGCGGCTGCCGTCGCGGGGCGGCTCGTCACGTCCGGCCTGCTCGCGGCCCAGGCACCAGATGAAATCGCTGTTCGGACCCCAGGTCACATGGCCCGGCCCGAAGTTGTCGAAGGTCAGACGGCGCCGGTCCGTCCCGTCGCGGCCGATGACCCACAGATCGCGTTTGCGTCCTTCCTTGCCCTGGCCCCAGCGACTTTCGGTGTGGGCCACCAGTTTGCCGTCGGGCGAGACGGCCAGGCCACCGAGGCCGATAAGGTCGAAATAGTCCTCGGGCACTATGACGTGGTCCCGGTCCGGCGCTGCGGTCGTGGCGGCTGACGTCACCAGAACCGCCGCCATGAGGGTCATGAGGATGGCTGTACGCACGGTGAACCCCCGAAACAGTTGAAGAGGATTGTTGCCTTGGCGTTTTGCCGCGCTACACTATCATGATCGCAGGCCGGGCGTACCCGGTTTTTTCATGTGTTGCCCGGGAGACGATACAGCGTGTGCGGAATCTGTGGCGTACTGGCCCTGGACGGGCCCCTCCAACTGCCTGACCTGACCCCCGAGCGCATGATCGGGGTCCTGCGTCACCGCGGCCCCGACGAATTCGGCGCCTGGCGGGACGAGCGTGTCTTCCTCGGGCACGCCCGCCTGTCCATCATCGACCTGGCGGCAGGGCAGCAACCCATGGCCGGCGTCGAGGGCAAGTGCTGGATCACCTTCAACGGCGAGATATTCAACTACATAGAGTTGGCGGAGCAGTTGCAGGCGCTGGGGCACGTCTTCACCACCCACAGTGATACCGAAGTCATCGTCCGCGCCTACGAGCAATGGGGTGATGCCTGCGTCGAGCACTTCAACGGCCAGTTCGCCTTCGCCATCTGGGATCGACCGCGGCAGCGTCTCTTCCTGGCCCGGGACCGCTTCGGCATCCGGCCCCTTTTCCTGGCCGAACACCGCGGCCAACTGCTCTTCGCCTCGGAGATGAAGTCCCTGCGGGCCTTCCCCGGCTTTGCGCCGGCTCTCGATACGGCGGCCCTGACCGAGGTGGCCACGTTCTGGACGAATATCGCCCCGGCCACGCCCTTCGCCGGTGTGTCCCAACTGCCGCCGGGTCATACGGCGGTGGTGCAGCGGGATCCCGGGGGCTCGGCGCCAGAGGCGCCATTGCCCGCATCCGTGCGTATCCGCCGCTATTGGCACCCTAATTTCCTGCCGGCTGATGAGGACCGGCGCCGCGTGGATCCGGTTGAGGCCGAGAAGATGGCTCAGCAGGTGCGTGAGAAACTGGTGGCCGCGGCGACTATCCGTCTGCGGGCGGATGTTCCCGTGGGAGCCTACCTCTCCGGGGGGCTGGACTCGTCCACCACCGCCGCTTTGATCCACCGCTACACCGACCATCGCCTCAAGACCTTTTCGGTGGGATTCGACGACCCCCGCTTCGACGAGACGGATTGGCAACTGGCCATGGCCGCCCACATCGGTACCGACCATGTGACGGTGAAGGTGGATGGCGCCGCTATTGCCGGTCGTTTCCGTGACGTGGTCTGGCACAGCGAGACTCCCATCCTGCGCACGGCGCCGGCGCCTCTGCACGCCCTGTCGGCCCTGGCCCGCAGCGAGGGTTTCAAGGTTGTGCTCACGGGCGAAGGGGCGGACGAGGTCTTTGCCGGCTACAACATCTTCCGCGAGGCCAAGGTCCGGTACTTCTGGTCCCGTGATCCGGCGTCGGAGGCACGGGCCGCCCTGTTGACCCGCCTGTATCCGTATCTGTCCCAATCGCCCCCGGCCTTCCTGCGCAAATTCTACGGACAGGGCCTGGACCGTCCCGACGATCCCCTGTTCAGCCATGGACCCCGCTGGCAGAACACCCGGGCGGTGGCGGGATTGTTGGCCGGCGATCGTACCGGCGCCGAGGAACGGGCTGTCCAACGTCTGTTGGCCTCCCTGCCGGCTGAATTCGCCGGTTGGGGAGTGGTGTCCCGGGCCCAGTACCTGGAGATGACAACGTTCCTGGCGGGGTATCTGCTCAGTTCCCAGGGCGACCGCATGCTCATGGGAAACTCGGTGGAGGGGCGTTTCCCCTTCCTGGATCATGAACTCGCGGAATTGGCGGGAACCCTGCCGGCTTCAGTCAAGCTCCAGTCCCTGGTTGAAAAGTCGATACTGAAGGACAGTGTTGCGGATCTGCTGCCCGGTACTATCCTGCAACGACCGAAACAACCGTATCGTGCGCCCGATGCCGCCAGTTTCACCGGCGAGGCCGGTCGCACCCTGGTACGGGAGTTCATGGGGGAGCAGCCGGACAGCGTCTGGCATTCGGGCCGACTGGCCGCCCTGCTGCGCAAGTGGGAGCACGGGCGTTTGACCAGTGTCCGGGACAACATGGCTTTCGTCGGCGCTCTCAGTGGCCGGCTGTTGGAGCATGATTTCGGGCCGGGCTTCGAGGCACGGATCACGCCGCTGGTACTGGAGCCTGACGCCATTGCCTGGCGCGGCAATTGACACGAAACCTACGAATCTGACCCGAGGGGGGCAGGAGGAGCCGGAAAACATGGACGTACGTGACAAGGTACGCGATTACATCATCGAGAATTTCCTGTTCGGGGATGACGCGCCCCTGACCAGCGACACCATTTCCCTGCTGGACGACGGTATCATCGACTCGGTGGGCGTCATGGAACTGGTGGCCTTCCTGGAGCAGGATTTCGGCATCGGTGTCGATGACGACGAACTGGTGCCCGACAATTTCGATTCCGTGGCCAATCTGGTGGCCTTCGTGGGCCGCAAGACGGCGGCAGCCTGAGCCGCCGCCCCGCCGTGAATACCTCTCCCACAACCGTACACGAACTGCTCGAGCATACGGCCGACCACGCCGGCGAACGGACCGGTCTGGTCCACGGGGAGAAGTCCTGGACCTGGAGTGAACTGGAAGCGGACGCAAATCGCGTGGCCCACCTCCTGCGCCGGCGCGGCATCGAGCCGGGCGACCGGGTGGGGCTGCTGGCAGACAACGGCCACACCTATGTCACCAGCTACTTCGGTATCCTCAAGGCCGGCGCCTGCTGCGTCGCCTTGAACGCGGGTAACCGGGCGGGCAGCCACAACCGCCTGCTGGCCGACGCCGGGGCCCGGGCCCTGGTTACCAGAGCGGCCCAGGTGCGCCGCGACCTGCCGGAAATCGTGGCCGACCTGCCGGACCTGGAGTTCGTGGCCCTGGACCGCCGCGCACCTGCCTGGGAATTGCCGCCGCAGCTGGAGTTGGCCCTGACGGCGGACCTGGCGGACCAGCCCACGGGTCGTCCGGAGCCGGTGGTGGGGCGCGATGATCTGGCGACCATTCTCTACACCAGCGGTTCGACGGGCGTACCGCGGGGGGTGACCCTGCATCACCGCAACCTGCTGGCCAACACCCACCAGATCCTCCAGTACCTGGAACTGACCGGGGATGATTCGGTGCTGGTGGTGCTGCCTTTCCACTACTCCTTCGGCAAGTCCCTGCTGCTGACCCATACCGCAGTGGGCGGTCGGTTGGTGGTGGATAACCGCTTCGCCTACCCGAGCATTATCGTCGACAGTCTGGTCAACCACCGGGTCAGCGGTTTTTCGGGGGTGCCGTCCACCTACGCCATTCTCGCGGCCCGGACGGATTTCCTGACCCGCGACCTACCGGACCTGCGCTACCTGACCCAGGCCGGTGGAGGCATGGCTCCGACCCTGACCCAACGTCTGTACGAAGCGTTTGCCGGTCGCACCCGCCTGTTCGTGATGTACGGCCAGACCGAGGCCTCGGCGCGGTTGAGTTGGGTACCCCCCGAGCGATTGACGGAAAAGCTGGGTTCCATCGGCGTGGGTATTCCCGGTGTGGATCTGGAAGTGCACCGCCCCGACGGCAGCATCTGCGACAGGGACGAAGTGGGGGAGGTCGTGGCCCGGGGCGAGAACATCATGCAGGGCTACTGGCAGGACCCCGCCGAGACGGCCCTGGTGCTGCGCGAAGGCGTCTTGTATACAGGCGACCTGGGACGACGGGATGCCGACGGGTTCATCTACCTGGTGGATCGGGCCAAAAATATGATCAAGGCAGGGGCCAATCGCGTTAGTGCCAAAGAGGTGGAAGATGCCATCGCCGAACTTGCCGGCGTGGTGGAAGTCTGCGTTGTGGGGGTACCGGATGATATACTGGGCGAAGCCATCGAGGCCCACGTCGTGGTAGCCAGCGGGACCCCGGAGGACGAAAAAGCAATACTGGCCCATTTGCGTAACCGTTTGGCGCTATTCAAGATTCCACGAATTGTTCGGTTTCATGATGATCTACCCAAGAGCTCTGCGGGGAAGATTCTGAAAAAGGTTTTAAAAAAACCCAAATAGCTAGATATTTTTCTGTTTTCTATCCAACCTAATATGCTATAATCCCTCCTACAGATCGCTTGAATTCGCCCGGGGGGATTAACTGTGTCGCCCCACAGTCCGTCAATCACTCATACTCTCAAGAGGAGCGGCAAAATGAAGAAATTGGCTCTCGTCCTCGTCCTGATCGTGTGCGCCTCCGGCGCCCAGGCCCAGTGGAAAATCAACAACCTCGGTATGTACCTCGTTGACTTCGAAGACTCCTACTGTGAGCCCGCCGCGGGCCCCGGCGCTTTCCATGTGGTTGTCATGGGTACCAACATGACCGCCCTGAGCTGTAAGGGTGTGGAGTTCGAACTGTTCTTTGAAGGCCCGCACCAGGTCTCCAACGTCCAGATGCCCGACGGCATCGACTTCGGTGGCCATCGCGTGACCGACCACACCATCGGTTACACCCAGCCGTTCCCCGTTGTGAACGGTGAGTTCGTATTCTACGAGTTCGTCCTGGGTATCTTCGATGTAACCGGGCCGACCCTGGGTTTCATGGGCCCGATCTACTTCCACAGCCTTCCCGATCCCTTCCCCGCCTATCTTGACGGTGAGGATCCCACGCTGGAGACCATCATTCAGCTGAACAACGCCATTGGTGACGTGCACCAGCCCGACACCAACCTGCCCGTGCTGATTCTGAACGGCGACTGCGGCGGCGTGCCCAATGACGACGTCAGCTTCGGTGGCGTGAAGGCTCTGTTCCAGTAGGCGATACTGCAACGATCTGTTTTCGATGAAGAGCCGCCTCCCGCAACAGCGGGAGGCGGCTCTTCTTTGGGGTCCAGCGGTATGGCGGTGGGGGCGTTATTCTTCCTCGGGAGCCACCGGTGCGGCCAATTCCGGTGCCCGGCCCTCCTGCCAGGCTCGCAGGCCCTCGTCGGTTTCCCGCGAGGCCCAACACTGTTGCTGGGATTCCCATTCGAAATCTAGCATGGTGGTCATGTCCAGGTTGGCCGCCTGCTGGATACCCAGCTTGGCCAGGCGCACTCCCGGCTGGGGCAGACAGCGCAGGCGCGCCACCAGGGCGTCCAGTTCCTGCTCCCAGTCGGCATCCTCCACCAGACGATCCACCAGACCCCGCTCGAAGGCATCACCAGCTGACAGGGTGCGGCCGGACCAGAGGAAATCCAGGGCGCGGCCGGGACCCATGAGGCGGGGCAGGGTGTGGATCAATCCCCAGCCCGGGAGCAGTCCGCTGGTCATGTCGCCGGCGGCGAAGGTGGCGCTGCCGGTGGCCAGGCGAATGTCCGCCGCCAGGTAGAAGCCCAGGCCGAAATCACGGACCTCGCCGCGGGTGGCGGCCACCACCGGCTTGTCCAGTTCCCCCACCAGGGTGACCAGACGGCGGGCCACCTCGTCATCGGCGGCCAGGGTGTCGAAACCCCCGCCGGCCGGCCGGTCGGCGGACAGGCCGTCCAGG
>QNDV01000010.1 GCA_003646045.1 bacterium | reverse complement strand
TGGAAGCGGCCGCGGCGACCGCGGCTTGGTGTTTTCCGTTTGTTGTTCATGGGGTGCATCGTATACGCCCGGTGGAGGGAAGTCCAGATGGCCGGACCGTGTGCGAAGTCTGAGCGGTGTGATATATTGGGTTTCGGTTCGCGCAAGAACCGGGCGAAGCTAAATTTCCCTTCCCTTGGGGCACATTCGATGAAGGGCACAACCTGCCATGTTGAGAGTCGGTCAGTTCAATAATCTGGCGGTCATCAAAGAGGTCGACTTCGGTTTTTACCTCGACAGCGAGGACGACCAGTGGGGCGAAATCCTGTTGCCCTACGATCAGGCGCCAAAAGGCTGCTCCGCTTACGACAATATCGACGTCTTCATCTATTTCGACTCCGAAGACCGGATCATCGCCACCACCAAACGGCCGCACGTAGTGGTCGGTCAGTTCAATCTGCTGCGGGTCGCCTCGATCGAGAAAGTCGGCGCCTTCATGGACTGGGGTTTGCCCAAGGACCTGATGGTGCCCTTTGGCGAAATGAAAATACGACTGCAGGCCAACCGCTCCTACATTGTCTATGTCTTCATCGACGAAGGCTCGGGCCGGATCGTCGGCTCAACCCGTATAAACAAGTTTATCGACCAGGTGCCGGCCGACTATGAAGTGGGTCAAATGGTGGAACTGCTCATTGCGCGCGAAACGGAGTTGGGGTACATGGCCATCATCAACGATGCCCACTGGGGCTTCCTCTATCACAATGAAATTTTCAAAGACATGCGCATCGGCAAGAAGGTCAGGGGCTACATCCAGAAAACACGGGACGACGGCAAAATCGATTTGTCACTGACGTCCACGGGATATGAAAAGGTGGCTGGCATCGCCGAGACGATTCTCAACCACTTGGCAAGAAACAACGGCTTTCTGCCCATCACCGCCAAGACCTCGCCCGAGGAACTGTCGGATCGGTTTGGTGTGAGCAAGAAGAACTACAAGAAGGCTCTCGGATCTCTCTACAAGAAGCGTTTGCTCACTATAGATCCCGACGGCATCAGGCTGTTGCCGTCTCCATCAGCCGAAGGAAAACCTGATGACCTGTAATGACGTTCTGGGGCGCCTGCGCTACATATTCGACTATGGCGATGCCGAGATGGTGGCCGTTTTTGCCGCCGCCGATCACGCCGTCACCGAAGAACAGGTGAGACATTGGCTGCTCGACGAGGAGAACCCGCTCTTTGCAAAGCTCTATGACCGGGAGCTGGCAACTTTTCTCAACGGATTGATCAACCACAAGCGGGGCAAACGGCCAGGTCCGCCCCCTGTTCCGGAGAATCGGCTGACCAACAATCTTATCGCCACCAAGCTGAAGATCGCCCTGAATCTGAAGGGCGACGACATGATGCGGATCCTGGGCCTGGCCGATTTTGAACTCAGCAATCACGAACTGAGTGCCTTTTTTCGCAAACCGGGACACAAGCACTTCCGGAAAATGAATGATCAGGTCATGAGGAATCTCCTGCAGGGGCTGCAGCGGCAATTCCGGCCAAAATGAGGTCGTTCAACATCGCCGGGTTTGAGACCCCGAGTTCCTTTTCTGGCTCTACGTGGGGAGCCTATTTCCAAAGCTACGCAATGCGAACTCTCCGGTGCTGCCCGATCCGCTTGGATCGGGTTCCTTCGTATCAGGCAATCTGATTGGTTGTGTCTTGGAGATTGTTGCTGGCCGGGTCGGGCCATATTTGGGGCCCCCAGGGGGCCCTGCATTATCGCAAATGTCAGGATAATTGTCGCATGGCGGGGCGCGACCCCTGGCCGCGGCACCAGAAACAATCTTCAAGACACAACCTACACCTTCAACGAAAAGACCGGCCGCCAAACCTCCCTGGGTTCGGCGGCCGGATGGGACGAATAACGAAAAGAAGCGCGAACTATTTCAGGAGCAACATCCGCATGGACGTTTTCTCGCCCAACGCCTGCAGCTGAACAAGGTATACGCCACTGCTCACGCGCCGGTCATTGGCGTCCCGGCCATTCCACGTGAATCGGTTATCTCCCTTCGGCAGTGGCCCCTGCCAGAGCCGGCGGATAACGCGGCCCTTCAGGTCATAGATCGTCAGTTCCGCCCGCTCGGCGTCCGCCGACAGGGTCAACTGGATCGCCGTGGAGGGATTGAAGGGGTTGGGTGTGTTCTGGTGCAGAAGCACCGTCTCCTCGCCCAGTACGGCCGGAACGTCCGACACATCGCACCCGTGCAGGTAGTGGGCTTTGACGATGTTCAACGCAGCGTGGGTGACCACGGGGGTGCGGAACGAGCGGACGAGGTACAGGCAGATGTCCTCGGTGTACAGGGCCGCGGTCCAGGCGGCGATGTCGTCGTCGTCGATCAGATCGCTGGGTCCGTCGCCCAATTCGTAGCGCTCTATATTGAGGGTCTGCACCATCTTGTTGATCTCCATCGAGCAACCCTCGTACTCGATCCTGATGTTCAGGTCCAGGCAGGCATCGGGCCAGCGGCAGACGCCACGGGGTTGAAATAGGAAGTCAAGCTTGCCCTGCATATCCGTGATCGAGGCCAGGGGCGTCAACTTGAAGGTATCGGCGCGGTTGCCTCCCAGGTCGTCCTCCAGGAAGACGTGGAAGTCCGCGGCAGGCAGACCCGGTATCCCTACGCCGTTCTGATCTCGCATGACCACCGTCACGTTGTCGGGCTGGGAGAGGTCATCGCCCGGACACGTGATGTACTGGTCGCTGTCCTGTACGAGGTAGGACATTTCGCAGGGAGTCGGAGTGCCGATGCAGCCGACCACCTCGACGGGTGGGTAGAAACAATTGGTGAGGACGACGTCGGTGAAGCCGATTTCGTTTGTGTAGTAGATGCCGTGGGTCGTGGCCTGCAGTCTGATCTGGCACATGAATGCCGGCCCGGAGGTGATGTAGGGAGCCGTCATGGTGGCGCGGATGCTCCCGGCGGGGGGGGTGGGCCGCATGAGGTTCTCGAAGTCTCCGATCGCCACCAGAGTACCGCCAACTTCGATGAGGGTTGGTGGCAGGACCATCGTGAAATCCACGCCGGACATGCAGCTGAAGTCCTTGACCAGCAGTTTCAGGAGGACGGTTTCACCGGCGTCGAGCTCGACCGATTCGCGTATCGTGGTCGGGTAGCCGTCATCATCGAAATCGCGCTGGATGCAGCCGACGAAAATATCGTCCCGCACGGCCTTGTCCAGTGCCAGTGATCGCCGAGCGAGCGCGCCGGAGCTGGAGCCTATGTGGTCGGCAAAAACGACCTGATCGGCCAGCGTGACGCAGCCATCGCCGTCGTAGTCGCATCGCAGGCACGCCTCGGTGTCGTCGCAACAATCGAAAGCCGCGGCCAAAAACACTACATCGGTCATGTTGACGATCCCGTCATGGTTCAGGTCGGGAGTCCTGAACTCGACCGGGATCGAGGCGCCGCCGCCGATGGGATTGCCATAGATGGCGATCACGATACTGCCGTGGACGATGGTGGCCGAGGCCTTCAGCGGTTCGGTCAACAGGATGCGACCCAGGGAATCGGTAACACCGGTAGCCAGGGTCGGGGTGCCGAAATCGACCATGGTGCCGGACAGGTTCACGATGCTGAAGGCCGAGCCGGGAACTCCCGCGACGGGCATACCCACGGCATCGTAGCAGTGCACCACGATGCCCAGATCGCCAAGTGGGTCGCCACCACCGTTGGGGACGGTGAGCAGGTTGATGTCGCCGAGGACCTCGAAGTAGGAATTGGTGGGATCGACAATCTGTGCCTGGCAAAGGCTGGCAGAGAGCAGGAACAGGGTAGCGAGGGCAAGTACCTGCATGAAGCGGTGCGACCCTCTTGGGCTTGATAGAGACGACATACTCGCTGACCTCCGGTTCGAGGATTCACTGGCCAGCGGGGGATGTACGTCAAGGTTGTGGGCCCATTCGGGACGGGGCACGCCTGAACCGTTCCCCAAATCCCCCACGGGTGGAAAGACATTATCATATTTGCCGCGTCCCGGATAGTCTGCCGCGGTGAAGATACCTGTATGCAGCCAGTAACACGATTCTGCCTTGGGGCAGGTGTGCCTTCCGTTCATTTATCCAACTTGCAATCCAAGGACTTACGCGGCCAGGCCGGTTAGCTGTCCAAAGGATGAGGCCCTCGGGGCCCTCACTGAGAATCATCAACCTCGGGCGAGAGTCTCTTCCAGATGCTGTCCCGCCCCAACTTCACGAACCCGACCTTCACATAGCCGAAAACCTCCAGGGTGTCGGTGTCCTTCAAGGTGGCCTTGCAGCGGTAGTCCTTGCCACTCTCCGGATCGTAGATGTGGCCGTCCTCCCACTTGTTCTTGCCGTTATGCTCGAAGCCGCGCATCAGCTCCATGCCCAGGATGGGCCGGCTACGGAGGGCCTCGTCCTTGTTCTCCGTGTCCACTACCGGCTGTCCGGCCGGCCCATCCGGGTCGCCTTCGTCGTACACGGGGTGGCTGAGCCACACGATGCGGCCGTGGACCTTGCCGCCTTCCTCGTACACTTCGATGTGGGACCAGCGGACGTCGGGCTCGTCGTGCTCCGTTTCCCAGATGCCGAAGATGGCGTCAGCGGGGAAGACCGGGTCGCCGGCCAAGGCGAGGCAGGGAAGGAGCAGAATGGCCAGGACAAGTAAACGTTTCACGGTTCATCCCTCTCTTGGGGTCAAGTGACAGCAGCCGGACTTTCATCCTGGCACCTCGTAGACTTTTTGCCAACGGTGTCTATTTTGGAAACGGCCTGTCGCGTCTGCCGGTGACTGTCCTGGCCGGCGCTTTCGATTACCCGGTCACCCTCCAGCTCACAGTAGAATGGGTTCGCCAGGCCCCAGCCGGCCGCGAAGTTCAAATGGACTTGGCGGCGGCTGTCTAAATAGCTTATGTTATGAACATATGACCACAACGTTGGGCCATTTCAGAGGAATTCAGGGTCCAAGAACAGAATTCAGGTGCTGTCATGGCCAGGGAACCACAAGGAGGCACGGTAATGACCGAGATATCAATCAATTCAGCCGATCTTCCCTGGGAGCGGGCGGAAAATTATCCTGACGGAACGATGCGTAAAACGTTACGCAAGGATTCCTCGGGTAACCCCTTGACCATGCTCCTGAAACTTCCGCCTGGATTTGCCATGGATGAACATTCGCACGTCGTAACAGAACACCACTATCTCCTGGAAGGGGAGTACGAGGTGAAGGGCGAGATCTTTCGCGCCGGTCAATACCATTTGATTTCCCAGCACACCGATCATGGTCCGTTTAGGTCCGCCAACGGGGCCCTGCTTCTGGTTATTTGGGAATCGTAGGACCTATCTGTAATAGTGGCCACGGTCTGGCCTGGATTGTGGAGACTCTTGTTACTGGACGTCACTTGCCGGGCTACGGGGAGAGCTCTGTCCAGCTGGATTCTCCCGGCTAAATATTGCCCTTGCGTTATGCACATTAGTGCTTAACTTTATATCCAGATCACCGAGGAGATACCATGGCCCGTCCACACAAGAAGCGCACAGTCCACCGCCCGCCGGTCCACGTCGGATTCAAGCCGACCGGAGTACAGTCTCGATTTCTGGAGACTCTTCCCTTGGCACTCGACGAGCTCGAAGCCATTCGCCTGGCAGACTATATGGGCATGGATCACGCTGATTCGGCCGAGGAAATGGATATCTCACGATCGACTTTCTCCCGACTCGTGGAGCGAGCCAGACGCAAGGTGGCGGAGTTTCTTATCGAGGGACGGCACCTGCAGGTCGATGGCGGCGAGATTCATTTCCAACAAAACAGGGTTCTCTGCGATGACTGCGGGCATTTGTTGACCACCGGATTCGGTCCGGGTCCGACGAAGTGCCCGTCCTGCGGTTCGACGAATTTGATCGATCTGGCCGGCGGATTCGGCCATGGACCTTGCTGCCGCCGGCATCACAACAATAGACGGAGGTAACGAGATGGCTGGAGGAGACAGGAGAGGACCTCAGGGGATGGGCCCCATGACGGGCCGAGGTCTGGGATACTGTGCCGGAAACGACGGGCCTGGCTACGAGGCGGATCTGCCCGCAGCGGGAGGAAGAGGATTCGGCGGGGGTCGCGGCAGGGGACTCGGTCCGCGCATGGGATTAGGTCGTGGATTCGGTCGTGGATTCGGCAGAGGCCATGGGTTCGGCGGGGGTTTCGGCCGTGGGTACGGCTGGGATCATGACGACTATCGCGGTGAGGCACCACGGTCTGCGGACACGGGTTCCTCCAGCGACCTGGCAGCTGAGTTGGCCCGTTTACGGGAGCAGCTTGCAGTCATGGAGGAACGCCTGGCCAGTCAAGAGAACACGGACTGAGATCAACGACGAGCAACCGACCACGGACGGGAGTGATCATGCCTGGTGGCAGGGGAATGGGCGGCGGTGGTGGAATGGGTCGCGGCAGCGGCCGGGGTTCGACCGGCGGTGGCGGTGGTCGCAACCGGGGTGGTGCTTTCGGCGCCGGAGGTTTCTGCATTTGTGCCGGATGCGGTAAGAAGGTAGCGCATCAGCGCGGCCAGAAGTGTACCGACCTGAAGTGCCCGGACTGTGGCCGCACAATGGTCCGGGAGGAATTGCTGGAAAGTAGAAGGAAACCAGGAGACGAAACGTGAAACGAACTTTTGCCATCCCCACCCACGGCGGGAAGTCCTGTGCCCATTTCGGTCATTGTCAGAGTTTTGCCGTGATCCAGGTCGCTGACGACAACGAAGTAGGCGAGGTCCAGTTTCTGGATCCGCCTGCCCATCAGCCCGGAACGTATCCCCGTTTCCTGTCCGACCAGGGTGTGGACATCGTCATCGCCGGTGGCATGGGCGTCATGGCCCAAAACCTCTTCCGGGAGAACAAGATCGAGGTCCATATGGGCATCGGCGTGGAAGAGCCCGCGTTTCTCGTGGAGCAGTTTCTCCGCAACGAATTGCAGACTGGTGACAATCTCTGCAATCACGGCACCGAGGATCACGAACCCAACTGCGGCGATTGAGACATGAAGATCGCGATCGCCAGCGGCAAGGGCGGCACCGGGAAAACCACCCTGTCGACGAACCTCGCCGTGTTCATGGCTCAGACCGAACCGGTGGTCCTGGTGGATCTGGATGTCGAGGAACCAAACTCAGGACTCTTTGTCCGGGGTGATGCGGTACACGACGAGCCCAAGTACAAGATGATTCCTGTTTGGCAGGAAGACACCTGTCGCCTCTGCGGTAACTGCCAGGAAGTGTGCAACTTCAATGCGGTCATGATGTTGGGGCCCAGCATCATGGTCTTTCCCGAGCTCTGCCACGGATGCTACGCCTGCTCCGAGCTCTGCCCCACTTCATCACTGCCCATGGAACCGAAGAAAATGGGCGACTTGCGGCATATCCGGACCGGCAATCTCGACTTCATCGAGAGTCGCCTGCTGATCAGCGAGGAACAGGCCGTCCCGTTGATCAAGCAGACTATCGCCTACGTCGATGACCGATTTTCCGCAGATACACTGAAGATCTTCGACTCGCCGCCGGGCACCTCCTGCCCGGTGATCGAGGTCACCAAGGGAGTCGATCTGGTGGTGCTGGTCACAGAGCCCACACCGTTCGGGCTGCATGACCTGAAGCTGGCGGTGGAAACGATCCGGCAACTGGGCAAGCAGTTTGTCGTCGTGTTGAACCGGTACGGAATCGGGGACGACCAGGTGGAGAAATACTGCGAGGCGGAGGGAATCCAGCTTCTGGCGCGAATCCCCAACAGTCGCAGGATAGCGGAGATCTATGCGGCGGGGGGGCTGCTGTATCGGGACGTGCCCGAGGTGGGCGTCGTGGTGGAAGAGATCGCGGAATTCATCCGGTCCCGGCGGGAGGTGGGGCGCTCATGAAGGAGATCGTGGTCATTTCCGGCAAGGGCGGTACCGGCAAGACTTCCCTGACCGCCTCTTTCGCCGTGCTCGGCGGTGAGGATCTGGTGGTGGCCGACTGCGACGTTGACGCAGCGGACATGCACCTGTTGCTGGAGCCGGACTTTGCCCTGAGCGAGGAGTTCTACAGCGGCGAACTGGCGGTCATAGACCAGGAACTGTGCACCGGCTGCGGGGACTGTGCGGCGGTATGCAGGTACGACGCCATTCCGGTGGTGGACGGCCGCTATGTGGTCGATGAAATCGGCTGTGAGGGCTGTGGTTACTGCGCACGGATCTGCCCGACCGAAGCCATCACCAACATCGAGCAGAACGTGGGTCATTGGTACCGGTCGAAGCTCCGGACCGGCGCGACCATGATCCACGCCCGACTGAAGATCGGGGCCGACAACTCGGGCAAGCTCGTAGCCAAGGTGAAGAACGAAGCCAAGATCGTAGCGGAGCGGGACGGCAAGGGCCTGATCCTGGTCGACGGTTCGCCCGGCGTGGGCTGTCCGGTGGTTTCTTCCCTGTCGGGCGCGTCACTGGTGGTGCTGGTCACCGAGCCCACGGTATCGGGCCTGCACGACCTGCGGCGGGTCCACGAACTGGTGAAGATGTTCGGTATCCCATCCGGCTGTATCATCAACAAATCGGATCTGAACCGGGACGTGCTTGCCGACCTGCGGCGTTTCCTGGACGAGGAGGGAATCGTCCTGTTGGCGGAAATTCCCTACGACGAGAAGTTCACCGAGGCCATCACCAGCGGCAGGACGATCGTAGAGCACGATGCGGACCTGGCGGGATTGGTGAGGGACTGCTGGCGGAAGATAACGAAACTGGTCGAGGACGACTGAAACCGGGGACGAGAATCTCGATTCGTATCTCCCCGACAACCTGGAGAAAGAAATGAAACTGATCTTTACCACCCAAGGTACCGACTGGGAATCCCCCATGGATCCCCGCTTCGGCCGCACGCGGTTCTTTTTCGTCTATGACGACGAGAGCGAGGAGACCCAGACCTACGACAACACTGCCATCGAGAACGAGGCCCACGGCGCCGGGCCCAGAACGGCCCAGAAGCTGGCCGAGTTCGGAGCCCAGGTCCTGATCACCGGGAATGGCCCCGGGGGTAACGCGGCTGCCGTGCTGAAGGCCACGGGCGCGGAGGTCTACGTGGGTGCCGGCGAGATGACCGTGCGCGAAGCCTACGAGGCCTACCGGAGCGGATCCCTGAAGAAATTCCAGGGAGTTTAGCCCATGGCGGAATTGCGCGTCGCCGCGGCTACCGATGACGGAGAGAGTTTTGTCGGGCGCCACTTTGGCGACGCCGAGTTCTACGATGTGTACAATGTTTCTCCTGCGTCGGTCGAATTCGTGGTGCGGGTGGAGAACAGGACAGAAGAGGAAGAAGGCCATGCCGACCCCAGGAAAGCCAAGGGTATCGTCGGCATCCTGAAGAAACATGGCGTACAGGTGGGGCTGACGCGGGTTTTCGGTCCCAACATCAAGCGCATCAAGTCGAAGCTGGTTTGCGTTCTGACCGGGCATGAAGCGGTGTCCGACGGCTTGGACATGGTCAGGGGGAACTTCGAAACGATCGTCGCCGAATGGGACAAGGGCGAAGACAGGAACTTCCTGGATCTGCGGCGTGAATAAACACGTTCCAGCAGTTCCTCCACCGCTCCGGAACGCATCGGGTGCACGGCCGTGATACCAAGCAGGCTGTCTCTCGGATCGCCGGCGGCGGAAAACGTGCTTCCCTCGTAGCCCATCAGGTATTCCACCCGCCCGACAAGCTTTGTCATGAGATCATGGATCCGGACCAGGGTCTCGGCGTCCGGAGGTTGGACCCAATTCGCCGTGGGCGGTCGTGTCGGTACCGAGAGATAGGCCTGGTCGGGTTCAAGCGAAGAGAGGAAGGATGCCGTGTCCATCGCGTGGTCGAGCGTGTCGTTCACTCCCAGGGTCAACATCGTCTCGGTCACGAAGGTGCCCGTGAATGAATCCCGAAACTCCTTGATCCCGGCCAGTATATCGGGCAGTTGCAGGGCCGGGTGGGGTCGGTTCAACCGACGCCAGGCCTTCTCGTCGACCGTGTCGACCTTTACCGAGACCCAGTCCGCGAGGCCCAGTTCACGTCTCGTTTGCGGGTTGTCCAGCAGGGAGGAGTTGGTGATGACGGCCACCGGCAATCCCAGTTCCTTCAGTTCCTCGATCTCGCGGCCCAGGTGTATGTCCAGGGTCGGTTCACCGTCCGGCACGAAGCTCAGGAAGTCGACCGGTTCGCCCGCCCTTCGAATTTCACCGAGCCGGTCCGCGACATCCTCGACGATGCGTTGCGGAGGATAGAACTCCCGCCGCTCGATACCCATCTCCACGGTGAATCCGACCTGGCAGTAGGCACAGGCGTAGGAGCAGAACTTCGACGGGATATTGTTGATGCCGAGGCTGCGGCCCAGTCGTCGCGAAGGTACGGGTCCATCGGCTCCCGTGTCCGGTTGGGATGCCATCAGACGTGCAGCAGCATGGCGAGGGCGCCGATGCCCAGGCCGACTGCCAGATTGATGGTTTTGACGTACACGAAATCCTTCCTCGAGTGGGCCAGGAGAGGCAACATGCCATGGCCGTCCTGGACGATGGAACCGGCCAGCAGAATGCTGACGGGTATGGTCCCCTGGACGTAGAGAGTCAGGAAGACCAGATGGGGTCCCGATTCCGGAATCAGGCCCACGAGGCAGGCCAGCACGAGGACGACCCAGAGGTTATCCCGGATCAATCCCTGCAAAGGCAGGTACTGCTGCAGGAAGTGGAGAACCAGCAGAGTACCCAGGGTCCAGGCGAAGATCCGTGGCACGTGTTTCCGGGCCACGTGATTCCACAGGTGCTGCTCCAGGAAATGCTCGGGCACGGTTACGACGATCAGCAGGGAAGCAATGGTCAGGGACAGCGTCGTCACGCGGATCCAGTTCCAGACCGGAGGGCCGAGATACCCGCTAGCCAGCCCCACCAGCAACGAGACCAGGATGATCAGCAATGCGCCGCGCGCGAGGGTCATGTTCCCCAACTGGGTGAGGATCCCGCCGTGATTGAAACACCGGCAGATCCTCTCCTCGTGGATCTCCATCTGGAAGCATTGATCGGTATGGCCGGAATGGAAGCGGTCCGTGATCGCACCGACGAGAATCCCCAGGATCAGCAGGACGAGAGTCAACGCCAGCGCCGGACCGGGAACCAGGGCGAACATCACGAAGGCCTCGTCGCCGCTGGTGACTATCATCGCCGTGACCAGCGCGCCCATCGACATGAGGCGGTGCGTGTACATTCCCACGACGAGGAAGGCGCCCAGACAGCCGGGAGTGGCTCCGAGAATCGCGGCGATCAGGTACTGACCCCAGGGATTGCGGGCCAGGCGTCCTTTCCCCAGGCCCCGCGTCATCACATTCATGTAATCGATCAGCAGCAGCATCACGAAGACGAAGCCCGTGATATTGATGGTTTGCCTGATGACGTTGATCATGTCCGCTCAGCTTCCGGAAGCCGGGTCGAGCCGGCATCCCGCTGAATCCAGGAGGGGCGAGCGGCTTCCCCGGACCGGAGCGGTCGGACAGGAAGCCGAATACCTTCCTGATTCTCTCCACAAAGTTAATCACATATGTGTAAAATTACAAGTATGAAACGGCGGTACTTACGCCAAGAGCTCGTGCCAATTTTGATCCGACAGCAACAGTCCGTTGAACCGGTATACCGGGTGATGGTGAGGGGGAATTCCCGGGAACGCGGTAGGTGTATTCTGCGATTCGGCGGGAAGTATACGGCACCGGAGTCCGGGACAGGTGTTAGGATTGATCGCTTGAGGGACGCGGGGACAGGGAAGGTTGGGGTGATCATGGATCGTCGGACGTTTGTCATGGGGATGGGCGCGACTGCGGCCGCGGTCTGGTCGAGTCGTTTCCTTACTCCACTGCGGGCGCTGGCCGCGATGTCCCGGCCGGGAGTGGACAAGGTGCTGTGCCTGGGTCTGGACGGTATGGACCCGCAATTGCTGCGCCGCTTCATGGCCGAAGGGGTCATGCCCCATTTCAGCCGTCTGGCCGCCGCAGGTGATCTGCGCGTCTGCGGTACCTCGACTCCGCCCCAATCGCCGGTTGCCTGGTCCAACTTCATCACGGGCCGGGATCCCGGGGGCCATGGCATCTTCGACTTTATCCACCGTCGTCCCGACACGCTTCTACCCATGCTGTCCCTGGCCGAGACGCGGCCGCCGGCACGCTTCTTCAAGCTGGGCCAGTGGAAGTTCCCGCGCACCGGTGGCGAGGTCGAACTACTGCGTCGGGGCACGCCGTTCTGGGAGCCCCTGGTGGACGCGGGGGTCGACGTGACGATCTTCAAGATACCGTCCAATTTCCCGCCCTCGGGTGGAGATCTACGCAGCATTTCGGGCATGGGCACGCCGGACATCCTGGGCACTTACGGTATCTTCGGCTACTACACGGATGACCCGCCCGCCGATCGCGACATTGGCGGCGGCCGGGTCGTGCCCATTCGGACGGTGGGCGGTAGCTTCGAGGCGTCCATCCCCGGCCCGGCGAATCCCTACCGCGAAGGGGACCCGGCCACGTCCGTGACCTTCGAGGCCGTGGTCGACCGCATGAACGGCACGGCGTACTTCGAGGTGGGTGACGCGGAATTTCTCCTTCAGGAGGGTGAATGGAGTGACTGGCTCACCCTCCACTACTCCATGATACCGCGCCTGCGCGAGGTAACCGGCATCTGTCGATTCTACCTCATGGAGGCCGGCGAGCGTTTCCGCCTCTACGTCACCCCGGTGCAGATCGACCCGGCAAATCCGGCCATGCCCATCAGCATGCCCGCCAGCTACGCCCGCGAACTGGCCGAGGCCACGGGCCCCTTCTACACCCAGGGCCTGCCCGACGACACCAAGGCCCTGGACGAGGGCGTCTTCGCGGATGGGGACTACGTGAGCCAGGCGGACCTTGTGCTGAACGAGCGCCTGAACCAGTACCGCTACGAGTTGGCGCGGTTCCGGGGGCTTGACCGGGGCTTCCTGTTCTTCTACTTCAACAGTCTCGACCAGAACAGCCACATGTTCTGGCGCGCCATGGATCCCGAATCGCCACGGCACGACGAGGAGGCTCGCGTCTACGCCGCCCGCATCCGCGACATGTACGTGGCCATGGATCGGGTGCTGGGCCAGGCGCTCGAGGTTGCGGACGACCGCACGGCCCTCTTTGCGGTGTCCGACCACGGTTTTGCGCCCTATCACCGCAGCTTCCACGTGAACACCTGGCTGTTGGAGAACGGCTACCTGTTCGTGAAGCCCGGCCGCGAGCGCAAGGATGTGGCGTTCCTCGGCGGCATCGACTGGTCGCGCACTCTGGCCTACGCCTTGGGCATCAACAGTCTGTATGTGAACCTGCGCGGACGCGAGCGCCACGGCATCGTCAACCCGGGTCGGGAGCGCGACGCCCTCGTGCGGGAACTGGTCTTGCGCCTCGAGGCTGTGGTCGATCCGGTCACGGGTGAGCATCCCCTCAAACGTGTTGACCGCACCGACGTGGTCTACCACGGGCCTCACGTGGCCGAGGCGCCGGAACTCATTCTGGGCTACCGCCGGGGCTACCGTGGTTCCAACGCGAGTGCCCTGGGCGAACTTACCGACACGCCCTTCGCCGACAACCTCGACAAGTGGAGCGGCGACCACTGCATGGCCGCCGACGAGGTACCGGGCATCCTCGCCTGCAACCGGCCAATGGCCACGGGAGATGTCTCCCTGCTGGACATGGCCCCCACTTTCCTGGGGCTCTTCGGCTTGCCCGCGGTCGAAGGAATGGAGGGGCGGAATCTGCTGGGCTGATAAGTCGACCTGGACCCCACCGAGCCAGCAATACACCTTGAGGCTCCTCACCATGCAGGATACCGTGTGATTCCACGAAATTCACCACCCTCGGAAACCGCGCGCCATGGCGTGGGAACCATGAGGAGATCGAGATGAAGAACCTCGGATCCGTCATCACAGTCATCGTTGTCCTGTCCGGTTGCGTCGCCATCGCGCTCGCCGACCATCCCGCAACCCCGGCCACGATCTGGACCTTCGATGAGCCGGAGGCAGCCGCCAATCTCCCCGACGGCTGGACCGTCGCGGGCACCAACCAACGCGGCCCGGTGGCTACCTGGACTGTCCAGGCTGACACCACCGCGCCCTCGCCGCCAAATGTCCTGGCCCTCACCGATACCCACGACGGCTGGGGCGGCACCTTCAACCTGTGCTGGACAGACCAGGTGACCTTCGAGGACGGCGTGATCGAGGTGAAGGTGAAGTCGGGAACCGGTCTCGAGGACCAGGGCGGCGGCATCATCTGGCGGGTTCAGGACCCGAACAACTACTACATCACCCGCTGGAATCCCCTCGAGGACAACTTCCGTCTCTACACCGTCAAGGACGGCAGTCGCAAGACCCTCGAGAGCGCCAGGGTCAAGGTCGATCCGTCGCAGTGGCACACCATACGGATCGAACATACGGGCCATGAGATAAAGTGCTTCATCGACGACGAGGCACTCAAGACAGTGAACGACGACACATTCCCCGCCGCCGGCGGCGTGGGCCTGTGGACCAAGGCGGATGCCGTCACCTCCTTCGATGATTTCGTGGTCGAGGGCCAGGCGGTCCAGTGATGGGAAGTACCGGCTCCCGCACACTGCTCGCCCTGGGGGTCGTCATCGTCCTGGCCGCGCTGGGATATTTCCTGAAGCGCGATGCGGACGTACCGACGGTCGTCGTCTACACCTCGGTCGA
>QNDV01000009.1 GCA_003646045.1 bacterium | reverse complement strand
GGAACCGGGGCGCATGACCTGGATCGTGGTGGGCGACCGGGAGGCAGTGGAAGAGGGGTTGCGAGGGCTGGGTTGGGGCGAGGTGGAGGTGGTATCTGCCGGTCCTTGAGCCTCGTCGCAGAGCCCCTGGAGAGGTGGCCGGCAGGTCACCTCTTTTTTTTTAGGGCCGAAACTGGCTAATCAGATAGGAAGGAAGCCGGCTGAAATGGCTATAGGAGACAGCTAATATATGGCGGATGGCGTTAATAAACGGTCTCAATACGCATTAACCTGTTGTTGTAACGTATGATTATAATTTGACAAGACATGAAAGCATAGTAGTTTTAGATGATATAATCTTCGAATAACTGCGGAATGCCGCACTTATCCCGATAAAATCACTTGGGTATTGAGCGAAAGTTTATAATTTGTCAACCGGCCCAAGGCTTGCATACTTCCGTTAACATGAAAGTACAGAATTTTGAAATCTTCGAAATACACGCGGCCTACTGTCGCGCCCTGGCCAGTCCCAAACGGCTGGCCATCCTGGCGTGTCTCGATCGCCGGGAGATGTGCGTGGGCGAGTTGGCCGAGGCCTGTGACGCTCCACTATCCACAGTCAGCCGCCACCTGAGCGTGATGAAGGACAAGCATCTGGTGATCTCGCGCCACGAAGGAACGCGCGTGTACTACCGGCCGGCGGACGACCGCATCGTTTCGGCGTGCTCCCTCATCCGCAGGGTACTGATCGACGGCATGAAGAAGAGGGGCGAACTGGCCCAGGAGATCAATCCGGAAGAGAACATCATCACCGACGAGCATGAATCCGCGGACCCATCTACCGAACAGGAAGGCACGTGATGGATAGAAGGAATTTCCTCAAGAACCTGTGTGCGGCCGGAGCGACCTCCGTGGCCCTGCCGGCGCTTGCGGAGGCCCAGGAGGAGTCGACAAAAAAGGAGTTCGTCTCCGTTCTGGTCGATACCACGCGCTGCATCGGCTGTCGCAGCTGCGAAGTGGCCTGCGCGACGCAGAACGACCTGCCGATTCCAGAGAACACTTCCTCCGACGTCTTTGCCGAACTGCGCGACACCACGCCGGACCAGTGGACGGTGGTCAACAAGTTCGAGACCGATGCGGGCGACGTGTTCGTCAAGAAGCAGTGCATGCACTGCAACCAGGCCGCCTGTTCCACGGCCTGCCTGACCCAGGCCATGTACAAGACCCAGGAGGGTCCGGTGATCTGGCGGGCCAACAAGTGCATGGGCTGCCGCTTCTGCATGGTGTCCTGTCCCTTTGTCATCCCCCGCTTCGAGTACGACAGTGCGAATCCCAAGATCCAGAAGTGCATTCTCTGCTACGAGCGGCTCGAAGAAGGCCAGATCCCCGCCTGCGTCGAGACCTGTCCGGTGGATGCGCTCCAGTTCGGGACACGGCGCGAGATGGAACGCATCGCCCAGAACCGGGTGGCCAACCATCCCAACGATTACGTGGACCACATCTATGGCCAGCACGAAGTCGGTGGCACGGGGTGGCTGTACCTGTCGGCCGTGCCTTTCGACCAGATCGGTTTCCGTACCGACCTGAGCCACGAACCGGTGCCGGCCCTGACCCAGAACTTCCTGTACTCCGTGCCCATCGTGTTCCTGCTGTGGCCCGCGATTCTCAACGGTATGCGCTACACCAAATCCAATGAGGACGCCGTGCAGATCGACATGACCGACAACACGGGAGAGGACTCATGAGCCAGACCCCGGAAACGACGACCCCCCAGATAGGCAGCATCGGGGACTTCCTGCGGTTCCTGGCCAGCGAGATGAAGCCCAAGGGCAAGTTCCTGACGCCCTTCAACATGATCTCGATCCCCATCATCATGGTGGGGATGGTGCTCATTGTAATCCGCTTCATCTACGGCATCGGTGCCATCACGAATCTGGACCAGGAGACGCCATGGGGTATCTGGATCGGTTTCGACGTGGTGACCGGCGTGGCCCTGGCGGGCGGGGCCTACGTATTGACCTTCATCGTCTATATCATGGGTCGCCAGCGTTACCACTCCATCGTGCGGTCCGTGGTGCTCAACGGCTTCCTGGCCTACATGTTCTACGCCGGGGCGCTGATGCTGGATCTGGGCCGCCCCTGGAACATCATCAACCCCATTATCGGTAACAACTTCGGCGTGAGTTCGGTGCTCTTCCTGGTGGCCTGGCACTTCATGCTGTACATGGCCGCCGAGTTCATCGAGTTCTCGCCGGCGGTGGCCGAGTGGCTGGGCATGAAGCGTTTGCGCAGGATAACAGGCGGGCTGACCGTGGCCGCGGTGATCTTCGGCATCACCCTGTCCACCCTGCACCAGTCGGGTCTGGGCGCCCTGTTCCTCATGGCCGAGAGCAAGATTCACCCCCTGTGGTACACCGAGTTCATCCCCGTGCTCTTCTTCGTGTCGAGCATCTTCGCGGGTCTGTCCATGGTCATCGTCGAGGGCTCCATCAGCCACAAGGTCTTTGCCTCGCGGTTAGGCAAGGCCGTGCACGGTGGCCATGACAATATCCTGATCGGTCTGGGCAAGATCTGTGCGGGATCCATGTTCGTCTACCTGTTCCTGAAACTCCTGGTGGTGACCCACGGCCAGCAGTACGCGCTGTTGTTCACGGGCTGGGGCGCCTGGTTCCTGGTAGAGGTGTTGGGCTTCGTGCTGGTGCCGCTGCTGCTGTTCTTCAAGGCGGTCAAGGATGAGAACATCAAACTGATCAAGACCGCAGCGGCGCTGACTCTGGTGGGCATCCTGCTGAACCGGCTGAACATATCCGTCATCGCCTTCAACTGGTTCTCCGAGAACCACTACGTACCGCACTGGGCCGAGATCTGGGTCACGGTGACAATCATCCTGCTGGAGATCTGGGCCCTACGCTGGATCGTGCACCGGATGCCGGTATTGAGTGATCCTCCCGCCTGGGCGGCGGAGATGGACGACCACTAGACGGGGTTGCGGGCCGGGCGCTCGGTCCACACCTCACGAGGAAGAGGCTACGTCATGACCGAATACACGTACCTGGACATCTTCGCCACCAAGGGCATCGAGTACATGGTGGTGCTGGTCTACTTCGTGCTGTTCGTGATTTTCACGCGGACGCTCGAATCACCCAACAAGAACGGCAAGAAGAAGGCCGGAAAGGAATAATCATGCGGACGCGAATCGTCATCTCCCTGGTTGGTATGCTGGGGCTGGCCCTGGTTTTCCCGGGGGCGACGGCCCTGGCCTACGAGGAGTATGTGCCCGGCGCCGGCGAGAACCTCGCCTGTTCACTGTGCCACACCTGTGAATACCCCACCCACGACGACCTCTGCCTGAGCAAGAGTTTCTGCCTGCGTAACCGGGGGGCCCAGCAGACCGGTGGCCTGCCGAGCCAGAAGATCATGGTCCTGGACGAGATGGAGAAGGTCTACAATCCGGTTTACTTCAACCATGAGAAGCACGCCCAGATGTCGGCCATGGGCGGCGGCTGTGAGAGCTGTCACCACTTCCAGCCGGCGACCGCCGGCCACCCCGCCTGCCGCGAGTGCCACGCGGTCAATTCCAAGCACAGCAAGATCCAGCCGGGGCTCAAGGCGGCCTACCACCGCCAGTGCCTGGACTGCCACAAGGAATGGGATACCGAGACCCATTGCGAGTGGTGCCATCGCAAGAAAATCGGCGGCATGAGCGATGCCGAGATCGCGGGGCTACCGGAACTGATCCACGAGGCTCCGCTGGAGGTCAAGGATCTCATCGTCTTCGAGACCGATTACGATGACGGTGACAAGGTCCCCTTCCACCACAAGAACCATGTGGATCTCTACGACCGCGACTGCAGTGTCTGCCACAAGGACGAGACCTGCGCCAGTTGCCACGTGCACGGCGCCATGTCCCATCCCCTGGGGCTGATCGCCGAGGTGGACCTGCACGATACCTGCTACCAGTGCCACGAAGAGGAGAAGGGCTGCGAGCAGTGTCATGGCCGCAACAAGAACGACCTGTTCGACCATGCCGAGGTGGGCTGGGAACTGCAGGAGTACCACAGGGTGCTGCAGTGCAAGGAATGCCACACAACACCGGGTAAGTACGAGGCGAACGATCCCCGCTGCGTGACCTGTCACTTCGACGGCTTCGACCCGAAGCACTTCAACCACTCCGTGACAGGAGTCGTGCTGGATGCCGTTCACCATGAGGAAGCTGACTGCAACGACTGTCACACCAATGGTTACGGTGTCCATACCACCTGTGACAATTGTCATGACGATGACCGCAAGTGGGAGCGGCACGCCAGTTTCGGACCGGGAGCCGAGTAGTACCTGACCCGGAGCGGTATTGAAAAACAACCGGCGGCCACCTGGGTGGCCGCCGGTTTTGCTGTGGGCCGTGCCGGGGTCAGTGCAGCTTGCGCCGCCCCGGGATGCGCTCGGGGAACATGTGCTCGTCATGGCAGTCGTCGCAAACGGGCGCCACGCCGAATTCCATGTCCAGGTGACAGCTGTCACAGTCCAGATCCACGTGGTCGTCGTCCAGGATTACGCTGGTGACACTGTGGTCGAATGAACCAACTTCCCAGTGGATGTGGCAGGATGTACAGCGTGTCTGGGGTGTCCTGAACGAGGACGGGTCATCGTGGCAGGCTACACAGGCCAGATCCGAGTGGTAGGTCGACAGGTTCCAACCCGTGGAGCGACCGTGCTCGAAGGGGGGCTTGGGTTCGGTGGCGTGGCAGAACATGCAATCACGCTCGGTATGGCACGTGCAACATGTGGTCAAGTGGTTCAGCTGGTCGGTCGGCTGCTGTTCGGTATCATGACAACTGGCGCACGAGTCACCCCGGTGGCAATCCACGCACTGCTGGCCGAACAATTCAACGTGGTCCGTGTGGTGGAAGGTCACTATGGGCCCATCCTCATACGACGTCTCGTAATTGTAAGTAGCCGTCGCTTCGATCTTGGGATGAGGCACGCCTACGATGTCCGTGGGGTCGTGGGCTGCGTCCCCCGGCGTGCCGTCGACATTCTCATCGTGGCAGAAACCGCAGGCGTTCTCGTGACTCCAGTCCCGGTGGCAGTTCATGCACTGCCGGTGGTAGGCGCCCTTGAGGGCGGGCATACGCAGGTCGGCTTCCTCGCGTTTGACTTCGTGGCAGCTACGGCACGGAGGTATTTCGCCGGTTGTTTCGGAGTAGTGATGGCAGAGGGTACAGCCGCCGCCCATCTTCGACATTCCGGCGTGCAGCTTGTGGGCAAACACCACCGGTTGGAAGAGATTGGCCAGCTGGTCGATGATGACTACGTCCGGGCCCTCGTCGGCTCCGTGTTCACCGTAGAAGTGGGCGCCGTGACGGGGGCAGTGGACCAGACAGGGATCCGCCGGGGTCGGCTCCGGACAGGCATGGCACTGGGCGCAGGCGCTCTTGGCCCATTCCTCGGCGTGGGGTGTGTCGCGAGCATGCTCCCGGGGGTGGGACGGCTCCACTACCTTGCCCTGGTCCGAATCCGCGGCAGCTGCCACGACCGGGAGTAACACCAGGACGGCTGCCAGGATGATAATTCTACGCATGTGAGCCACCTTCCTCTTCCTTGGGCAGTACGGGGAAGATCCAGCACGCCCCCCGGTACAGCAGAACCAGTATTGAGATGAAGCCGGCCGTGAGCAGGATCTCCGTCCAGGCCGGAATGTAGGGTCCTTCGGCATACAAGGGCTTGTAGCCGATGATGAAGACGTTGATGCGGTTGAGTGCCACGCCCAGCACGATCATCATCGCCGCCGTGAAGAGTCCCCGCGGGTCACGCCTGACGCGGTGGGTCAGCAGCATCAGCAGGGGCACGATGACACCGAGGACCACTTCCACCAGCCAACTGATCGACTGCAGCGAGAAATCGTTCAGGTAGGCGTAGGTCCCCCGGTTGGCCATGTCGATGACCTTGGCCGCCAGGTACAGGGTGAGCAGCATGGGGATGAAGCGGGCCAGCCGTCTCAGGATGGGCATCTCGATCTCGCGCTTGAACGCCCGCGAGGCCAGGATCGACTCGAAGGTCGCCATGGCCAGGCCCACGGCGAAGGCCGAAAGCAGGAACTGCAGGGGCAGTACGGCACTGTGCCACAAGGGGTGCAGCTTGGTGGGCGCGAGGGCCATCAGGGTGCCGAGGGAAGACTGGTGGGCGCAGGACAGGGTGACGCCCAGCAGGATGAACACGGTGATAACCTTGTTCAGGGAGGCCTGCAACACACGCAGCATCCGGTCGACGACTCCGTTGAGGGCGGCCAGTCCGCCGGGCAGGTTCACCCTGCCGACGAAGCGCTCGCAGACGATGGGCAGGAACTCGATGTACAGCACTGTCAGGTAGAGACAAACACAGAGACCCACCTCATACAGGGCCGAGTTGCCGTTGACCATGTCCGGCACGAAGAAGTGCCAGATGTTGTAGTAGCGACCCAGGTCAACGCAAACACCCAGGCCCACGAAGGTGTAGCCCAACGCCGCGGTGAGCAGCGCCGGCCTGACCAGGGGCTCGAATTGTTCGCGGTTCATGACATGGGCCACGAAGGCGGTGGTGAAACCGCCCGCGGCCAGGGCCACACCGGTCGCCACGTCGATGCCGATCCACAGGCCCCAGGGGTACTGGTCGTTCAGGTTGGTAACCGCGCCCAGGCCCCAGATGAACCGGACGGCCAGGACACAGATGGCGCCCACGGCCAGGACCGCCAGGAACTTGACTCCCGGCGTGAAGAACGGAACCGTGGCGACGTCCTGCATCGGCTCGGCTTCGTGATGGTGGTGTCCGCCATCGGCCTTCTGGGCCGGCGGGATCATGGCGCCGGTGTCGGCGTGGGTTGTCTCACTCATGATTGTCCTCCTGGTCGTACTTGCGGGCGTCGCTCGAGGACTTCATCAGGATACCGAGCAGGCCCATGAGCATGATGGGTCCGGAGAAGCCCTTGAAGATGCCGTGCTGGAGACTCTCGGTGGGATCGGCCGGACTATCCACGGACAGCCTGGGCAGATCCAGTTCCTCGAAATCGCGGTCCGCCAGCATGAGCCAGGACGTCCCACCGCCGTCGGTTTCGCCGTACACCTTGTCGTAGTAGCGGCCTGGGTTCTGGCGCATGCGCTCGTGGGCGATGTCGATCAGGTCACTGCGGCGCCCGAAGGTGAGGGCCTCCACGGGACACATGTCCACACAGGCCGGAGCCAGGCCCTGCTCGAGGGTGCGTTCCTGGCACATGGTGCACTTGACGACCTCGGGGGTCAGGGGGTTGTGGTATTCGTAGGCCGGAATCTGGAAGGGGCAGGCGACCATGCAGTAGCGGCAGCCGATGCAGCGGCTGGCATCGTAGGTCACCGGCCCCAGGGGGTTCTTCTCCAGGGCGCTGACCGGGCAGGCCGAGACACACGGCGGGTGTTCGCAGTGCATGCACTGGATCTTGGTGGTCAGCGGTAGTGTACGGTCGTCCCGCGGTTCGTAGCGGTTGACCACCGTCAGTGCGTTCTCGGTGGGTCGGCGCATCCCTTCGAATACGCTCTGGTCGTCGTACTCCTTGAGCTCGCCGTGGGGCAGACCGTTCTGCTCGGCGCAGGCATATTCGCAACGGCGGCAGCCGATGCACTGGGTGAAATCCGACAGTACACCGAACCGCTCCTCGTCCAGTTCGAGGTGGGATGCGGAGGCGGATTCGACCCCGATGGTCGCAGCCGCCGCAGTGCCGGCGGCTGCACCCGTCATCCTCAGGAAATCACGACGCGTCACCATTATGTTCTTCCTCCTCGGATCGTGCTCCGGCCAGGCCGGAGTTGCCCTCAGTTGTCGCCCCGACGCAGGCAGCGCGTGTCACTCTCGGGCAGCGCACAGTTGTCCCCGTCGCGGTCGATGCACAGCAGACAGATGGCTTTGGTGTCCTTCTCGTCCTCCAGTGTGGTGTGGATCAGGCGGCGCAACAGAGTCACGAGCAACTCCTTCTCCACGTGATCGAAGCACGCCAGTGAACGGGCTTGTCGCCGCTCGCTGACGGTGATGAAACGGTCCATGATCTCGCGACCGGCCGGTCGCAGCACCACGTCATGGGTGCGGCGATCGCTGGGGCGCACTCGGCGTCGGGCCAGATCCAGTTCCTCCAGCTTGTCCACCGCCCGGCAGATGGCCGGTGGTGTGACCTGGAGGATGCGGGCGATCTCACCCACGGCAAAACGGCGCTTCATACGCAGCAGATTCAGGATCAGGAACTGGTTGCTGGTCAGGTGGGTGGGGCAGGCCTCGTCCATGTTCCGGCGCAGGCAGATCTCCTGCACGGTCTGGGCAAGGACCCGGATGGTGTTGGCCAAGGCTTGGTCGAGCTGCTCCACGGCAATCTCCCGATTATCTAGTTACTTTGGTTAAGTATTTAACTGGTGAAGGGTAAGTCAAGATGAAAGTGACTGTTTAAAAAAACGGAAACTGTTTAATAGCAGTAAGTTATACGAACCATATTGGTGGGATTAGGGAGATGATGCCGCAGTTGATATATTCAATAATCTCTAGCTGCTATAAAACAAACGCCTTAGAGATAAATACGGTTTTATTGATCCTCTATCGCCGCCGGTCGACCACTGCCATCCACATTCACAAACGTCAATTCCGCCGCGGTCACCGCCACCGTTTCGTGACTACCCGCCCGCCGCTCAGCCTCAACTTCCACCCGCACCGTCACCGAGGTGCGCCCCCTGCGGACCACACCCGTATAGAAGCTCACCAGGTCCCCCACCATCACCGGCGCTTTGAACACGACCTTGTCCATGGCCACGGTCACCACCTGATCACAGCCCGCGTCCAGGGCGCCCACGGCTCCGGCCTGGTCGAGGTGGCTGAGGATCACGCCGCCGAAGATGGTGCCCCGGTGGTTGGTGTCACGGGGCATCATCAGCACGCGGATGGCAGCTTCGTGGGGGCAGTCGGTCATGGCGGGTCCTTTCGTCAGAATGAGAGCCAGAAGGCGATCTCGGGATAGATCTGGCTGTCGTCGGTGAACAGGATGTCGTCGTTGTCGATATAGCGCTCGTACACGACGCCGACGGCCACGTAGCTGCGGCCCTTCTGGAAGGCCAGACCGAAGCGGCTGCCCCAGGAATCGTAATCGTTCCAGTTGTCGCCCATGAAAGTGTGGCGCCAGAACAGACCGGCGTAGGGTTTGATGTGCCCCACCTGCCAGATCACGTAACGCAGCTGGGGCGTGAGCTTCTGGATGGAGGGGCTGGCGCCGATCCAGGCCTCGTAGTCCAGGCCGGCTTCCAGTCCGTTCAGCACATAGAAGCCGGCGCCGGCACCGAGCAGGACGTAGGTGTTGCCCAGGGTGCTGGCGGCTCCGCCGTAGAGCCCCACACGCACCTTGCCCTGGGCGAAGGGGCCCGGCGGCGGTGGGACAGCCGCGGCGAGGGTGGCGGACAATACGAGCACGACGGAGAGGAACAACGTGGCACGACGCATGGGAATCTCCTTATGCCGGCGACGAATCTACTCGACCCGCTCCCAGACCGACATCTGGCTGCGGGTGTGCTGGTTCTTGCGAGCTGTTTCGCGGATTACGAACTCCACGTCCCGTGGCTCGCCCATTAGTCGGAAACGCGGCGTGAGGGCCGCCTGCAAACCGTCCAGGGTAGTGACATTCTCGCCATCTATCTTGCGGCCGCCAAGCCACTTGTCCCGGGGCGTGAACTCCTCCAGCCAGGTATAGGGCGAGAGCAGTACCAGGACACCGCCGGGAGCCATGCGCCCGTGGATCTCATCCAGGAAACGCGCCGGATCGTACAGGCGGTCGATGAGGTTGGCCGCCAGTACCAGGTCGTAGTTGTCGAAGCGGGGCTTGAGGTTGTGGGCGTCGCCCTGCCAGAACTCGACCTTGTCCGCAGTGTCCGCCAAGTCGAGGTCCGCGAGAGTCTGTTCGCGATAGCTGACGAGTTCGCCCTCGTCGGGAATGACGTAGCGGATGCGGCCGTTCTGCTGCATCTCGTGGCCCACCTTGATGAAGCGGGCCGAGAAGTCGATGCCGGTGACGAAGTCGGCGAAACGGGCCAGCTCGAAAGTGCTGCGCCCGGTGGCGCAGCCCAGGTCCAGGGCGCGCGAGATCTTCCGTTTGCCCACTGCCTCGCGACACAACTCGGCGCAGGCCCGGGGGAAGTTGGGTACTCCCAGGATCTCGTCGCCATAATGGAATTCGCAGTACTGGCTCACCAGATCGTCGGTCTCGTAGATGTCATCCTGGACTTCCACCGGGGCGTCGGTCTCGATGTAGCGCAAGCCCGCGAACTGGTAGAAGTGGCGACGGAAAGCGTAGCGGCTGTCGCGGGTGGCCTCGTTGCCCGTGGAAATCCACGAACCCCCCTTGATCAGGTTGTGCCTGGTGTCGAAAGTGGGGGTGGAGAAATCGTCGTAGAACGGATGGACCTCGAAACCGGGGAAACCGCTGATGGGTGTTTCGGTGTGCTGCCACACGTTGCCCACCACGTCGCCGAAGCCGGCGGTCATGTTCTCGGTGACCGGTACGCTGCTGGCGGGTCCGTCCAGGTTCAGATGGCCGGGTGTCGTGTCCCAGTGGGGCATGTCTCCGACACCGCTGATATCCAGCAGACGGTACCACTCGTCCTCGGTGGGCAGGCGTACCGGCCGGCCCGTGCGGTGGGCCTGCCAGTTGCAGAAGGCCTTGGCCTCGAGCTGGTTGATCTCCACGGGCCAGTTCCACGGCATGGGGATCTCGGCGGTGAGGCAACGCAACCGCCACTGCTCGCCTTCGCGGCGCCAGAAGCGGGGCATGACCGCCTCGACGTACTGGCGCCAGCTCCAACCCTCGGTTGTCCACCACTGCTCGGTCGCATAACCCCCGTCGTCGACGAACTTCCTGAACTCATCGTTGGAAACCAGATACTTGGAAGCGCGGAACGGGGGAATGTCACTCTCTCGCCGACCGTACTCGTTGTCCCAGCCGTAGAGGCCGTGGCTGCGGTCCTTGCCCAGTACCACCGTGCCACCCGGCACCGGCAGCAGTTCGTTGGCGGGGGCATCTCCACTACGCTCGCAGATCGGCCAGTCGGGGGTTGATTCAACGTACTCCAGGGGCAGTTGCCTGATCAGCACGGCGCTGGTCTCGAGGTGGATGCGTTCGTGCTCGATGCCCATCATGATCACCCAGAAGGGATCGTTCCAGCCGATGGGCACACTCAGCGGCATGGTGGAGATCAATTCGTCCACCATTTCCCGTACCTGTCGGCGGTACTCCCACACCGCCGCCATCTCGGGCCAGTCGTAGTTCTTCTCGTCCAGGTCGTCCCAACTCATTTCGTCGACGCCGATGGCGAAGATGGACTCGAAGCGCGGGTTCACCCGCTCGGGAATCAGCTTGGCCAGCACCAGCTTGTTGACGAAGAAGCAGGCCGTGTGGCCCAGGTAGAAAATAACGGGATGACGCAGGGGATCGGGACGCACCAGGTATGACTCGTCCGAGGACATGACGTCGAAGAGCTTCTCGTAGATGTCCCAGGTGGTGTGGAAATAGCCGCGGATCTCCTCGCGCTTGGCCTCGGCGCTGCCGGCGTCCAGCTGCGGGACGATGGGTTGGGCGTGCATGGAATCTCTCCCGGTTGGTCTAGTTCTCGTCGTCGCTGTCCAGTGACTCGTTGCTCGCGGCGATGGTCTCGTCCAGGCGTTCAAGGCGTGCCTTCAGCAGCTCGACCCGGCGGCGGGCGCGATTGGCAGTCTGCTCGGATTCGGCCTCCTTCACGGCCTGTCCGGCGTCCTTCAACTCCTGGTTCAAATCATCCTTGCGCTTGCGCAGGGCAGCCTGGCTTTCGGCCACCTCGGCCTTGTCGAAGACGACGTCCACCGGCGCCGCGTCCTGGGCCGGCTCCTGTCGGCGCACGGCACGAGCCGGAATGAAGGGCCGGTCCGCATCATAGGTACGCACATTCCGGAAGGACGGCGACACGATCTCTACGCCGCCGTCGTGGAGGCTGTCCAGCATTGCCGCCCGCAGGCGCGAGCGCGTCGCCAGCAGGGACTTCACCTCGACCAGCAGTCCGGCCACCTTGTAGGTCACGGAGAAATCGCCCAGCTCGAGTATCTGGACAAAGGGGTCGGTGAGACCGGCCTCGGTGGCGGCCGCTGCCAGCAGTTCCTCGATGCGGGTATGGTGCACGTCGTAGCCCAGGCTGCAAGTGGCGCTGACGATGGTGCCCGAGGTGCGGATGACCCGCACCGGCGTGGTGGCCAGGTACATGTTGGGCAGGGTGACCAGGTCGCGGTCGGGAGTCTGGATCTCGGTGTGGAACAGGCCGCGCTCGCTGACCCGGCCGAAATTGTCGCCCACCTGCACGAAGTCCCCCGACCGGAAGTTACGCACGGTCTTGAGCATGATGCCCGCCATGGCATTGCCCAGGAAGGTGGTGGAACTCATGGCGATGGTGGCTGATATCACGAGGCCAGCCAGGCCGAGTAGCTGGCCGCGCATCTCGTCGGAAAGCGGCAGGGCCAGGATCACCAGCAGGACCATGGCCACCGAGGCCGAGAAGGTGATCAACTGGTTGCGGAAACGACGACCCGTGGGCGGACCGTCTCCGCGTTGCAGCACGCGGTGCAGTATGCCCATGGTGATGACGGCTCCGGCCAACACGCCCAGGCTGCGCAACAACGTGCTGAAATCGGCGAGAAATCCCATCAGTTCGGTCATGGATCCATCCTTCGCGCGGCTGGACATTCACGTGTCCGTCAGTGACATTTCCAGAGAGTAGAGGAACCCACGCACTTCCGAAAGGACGGATGCCATGTCGTTTCGTGATCAGGATGCCCTCGACTATCATCGCCAAGGCCGCCCGGGCAAGACCGAAGTCGTACCCACCAAGCCCTGTTTGACCGCCCGCGATCTCTCCCTGGCCTATACGCCCGGAGTGGCGGTGCCCTGCGAGGCCATCGCCGCCAATCCGGCTGACGCCTACGAGTACACCAACCGCGGCAACCTGGTGGCCGTGGTTTCCAACGGCACGGCGGTGCTGGGCATGGGCAATATCGGCGCCCTGGCCGGCAAGCCGGTCATGGAAGGCAAGGGTGTCCTCTTCAAGAGGTTCGGGTATGTGGACGTGTTCGATATCGAGCTGGATACCGAGGACCCGGACGAGATCATCAAGGCCTGCCAGTTGCTCGAGCCCACCGTGGGCGGTATCAACCTGGAGGACATCAAGGCGCCCGAGTGCTTCGTCATCGAGAAGAAGCTGCGGGAGACCATGGACATTCCTGTCTTCCACGACGACCAGCACGGCACGGCCATCATCTCGGGCGCGGCCCTGGTCAACGCGGCCCGGTTGCAGGGAAAGAAAATCGAAGAGCTGCGAGTCGTGGTCTCGGGTGCCGGCGCCGCGGCTATCGCCTGCGCCAAGTTTGCCGAGCTCCTGGGCGTGCCGCGAAAGAACATCATGCTCGCGGACAGCAAGGGCGTGTGCTACCAGGGCCGCGGCAAGGGCATGAACGAATACAAGGAGTACTTTGCCGTCGAGACCGAGCGGCGGACCCTGGCCGACGCCCTCGAGGGTGCGGACGTACTCTACGGCTGCTCGGTGGCCGGGCTCGTGAGCAAGGACATGGTGCGCTCCATGGCGGACAAGCCCATTGTTTTCGCCATGGCCAATCCGGATCCGGAAATCACCTATCCCGACGCCACCTCCGCCCGCGACGACTTGATCATGGCTACCGGGCGCAGCGACTATCCCAACCAGGTCAACAACGTGCTGGGCTTCCCCTTCATCTTCCGCGGGGCGCTGGATGTGCGGGCCCGCGCCATCAACGAGGAAATGAAGCTGGCGGCGGCCCACGCCCTGGCCGAGCTGGCGCGCCGCCCCGTACCCGCCGAGGTGGCCGCGGCCTACGGAGGCGAACAGTTCGAATTCGGTCCCGAGTACATTATTCCCAAACCCTTCGACTCGCGGGTGCTGGCCATCGTGGCCCTGGCCGTGGCCAAGGCGGCCTGCGAGACAGGCGTGGCCAACCTGCCCATCACCGACTGGGGCGCCTACCAGGAAAAACTGGAGGGCATGACCAACCGCAGCCTCATGGTCATGCACACCATCCGTTCCAAGGCGCGGGCCAATCCCCGGCGCATCGTGTTCGCCGAGGGATCCAACGAACGGGTGCTGGAAGCCTGCCGCATAGCCGTGGACGCGGGCTACTGCCGACCGATCCTGCTGGGGGACGAGGAACTCATTAAAGAGCGGGCCGAGAGTATCGGACTGGACCTGGACAGCGTCCAGGTCAAGGATCCCCGGAACTGCGTCGCCATCGACGAGATGGCCGAACTCCTGTTCCGGGAGCGCGCGCGCAAGGGCTACGACTACGTCAAGGCCCGCCGCCTGGTCGAACGACCTGTGCACCACGGTGTGATGATGTTGCGGCAGGGCCTGGCCGATGGACTGGTCTGCGGTGCGGATCGCAGCTATGTCGATACCATGCGTGTGATCCTGCCTCTGGCGGAGCTGCGCCAGGGAGTCAATCGCGTGGTCGGCATGCACGTACTGCTGGTGGAGGGCAAGGTCTATATCTTTGCCGACACCACCGTGAACTACAAGCCGGACTCCCGTGGCCTGGCCGAAATCGCCTTGATGGCCGCCACGGTGGCGCGCCACTTCAACCTGGAACCGCGGGTGGCCATGCTGTCGTTCTCCAACTTCGGCGACAACGACCGGCCGGAGAGTCGCAAGGTGCGCGAGGCCGTGCGCATCCTCAACGAGGAGCACCCCGAACTGCGGGTCGACGGCGAAATGCATGGCGACGTGGCGGTTCTGCCCGGCTACTGCGAGGAGGCCGTACCCGACTGCAAGGTCCTGGGTCAGGCCAACGTCCTGATCTTTCCGGACCTGCAGAGTGGCAACATCGCCTACAAGCTGGTGGGGCACCTGGGGCAGCGGGAAGTAATCGGGCCCTTGCTGATCGGACTGAAACATCCGATCAATATGGTCTCGTCACGCTCACCTGTAGCAGAGATAGTCAACATGGCAGCCCTGTCGTCCTACGAGGTGGGCCGGGCCTAGGGAGAGACGGATAT
>QNDV01000008.1 GCA_003646045.1 bacterium | reverse complement strand
CGCTCTGGTTCGAGGGCGGGCAGATGCCCCTGAACCGGCGGCTGCCCAAGCGCGGATTCACCAACATCTTCAAGAAGCATTACCAGCTGGTGAACCTGGACGAGCTCGAGGCCCGTTTCGAGGCCGACGCCAAGGTCGACGCGCAGGCGTTGGTTGCGGTGGGGCTCATCAAGTATGCTGACCGGCCGGTCAAACTGCTCGGCCGCGGCGCGATCGCCAAGGTCCTGCAGGTGCAGGTGGACAAGGCGAGCAAGGCGGCTGTGGCCGCCGTCGAGGCGGCCGGCGGCGCCGTCACGGTCAAGAGCTGAGCTTCGACGAGGGTTCTCAGAAAAAGGAAGCACCGCTTTGAACATAACCGGCAGCTACCAAAGCATGTTCAGGATCCCGGAGCTGAAGCGCCGGATCCTGTTCACGGCCCTGATCCTGCTGATCTACAGGTTGGGTGGGCACGTACCCACGCCTGGTATCGACCGGGTGGCACTGTCCGCTTTCTTTGATCAGCAGTCGGGTTCGCTGATGGGCCTGTACGACATGTTCTCGGGTGGCAACCTGCGCAACGCCACGATCTTCGCCCTGGGCATCATGCCCTATATCAGTGCGTCGATTATCTTCCAGCTGCTGCAGGCGGTTATCCCCTACTTCGAGAAGCTCGCCAAGGAAGGCGAGGCGGGCCGCAAGAAGATCACCCAGTACACGCGTTTCGCCACGGTGGGCCTGGCCATGGTCCAGTCCTTCAGCATGGCGGCCGGTCTCGAGCAGATGGGCGGCGGCATCGTCGCTACCCCGGGCCTGGCCTTCAAGCTGTTGACGGCCATCACCCTGACTGCCGGTACGGTCTTCGTCATGTGGCTGGGTGAGCAGATCACCGACCGGGGCATCGGCAACGGCATCTCGCTGATCATCTTCATCGGTATCGTGGCCCGCTACCCGACGGACCTGCTCAACACGGGGCAGCAACTGGCCAGCGGCGACATGCACATCCTCAAGGCGCTGGTCATCGGGGCCTTCATGATGATGGTGGTCGCGGGCATCATCGCCATCACCCAGGGGCAGCGCAAGATTCCGGTGCAGTACGCCAAGAAGATCGTGGGACGCCGTGTCTACGGCGGGGCCAACACCCACATCCCGCTGAAGGTCAACACCGCCGGCGTGATCCCCATCATCTTCGCCCAGTCGATCATCATGTTCCCGGGCACCCTGGGGCAGATCTTTCCCGATGTGTCCTTCTTCTTGACCCTGGGCCAGATGTTCCGTCCGCCCCAGCCGGCCTACGTGATCGTCTATTCGGCACTGATCATCCTGTTCGCCTACTTCTACACCGCGGTGATTCTCAATCCGGTGGACCTGGCGGACAACATGAAGAAGAACAGCGGGTTCATCCCCGGTGTCAGGCCGGGCAAGAAGACTGCCGAGTACATCGACCGGGTCCTGACCCGCGTCACCCTGCCCGGCGCCGTTTTCCTGGCGGTGATCGCCGTCCTGCCGGACATGATGATCGCCATCCTGAACGTTCCGTTCTACTTCGGCGGTACGGGTTTGCTGATTGTCGTGGGTGTGGCCCTCGATACGTTGCAGCAGATCGAATCGCACCTGGTCATGCGCCACTACGACGGCTTCATGAGCAAGGGGCGCCTGCGGGCGCGGAGGTAGCAGCGTGAATCTCGCCATCATGGGGCCGCCGGGAGTTGGCAAGGGGACGCAGTCCCACGCCATCGTGGAGGAAAAGGGCGTTGTCCATATCTCCACCGGTGACATCCTGCGCATGGCGGTTCGGCGCGGTACCGATCTGGGCAAGAAGGTCAAGGCCGTCATGGATGCCGGCGACCTGGTAGGCGACGAACTGATGATGGAGCTTATCAAGGAGCGTCTATCCGATGATGACGCCACGGACGGGTGGCTGCTGGACGGCTTCCCCCGAACTGCCCGGCAGGCCATCGGCCTGATAGACCTGCTGGACGAGATCGGACAGAAGATCGACAGGGTGCTGGTCATGGGGGCACCGGCGGACACGATTGTTCGCCGTCTGGCTGGACGCATCACCTGCCGTGCCTGCAACGAGGTCATGAACCTTGTGGGTTTCGGGTCGGTCAAACCCAAGTTCTGCCCCTTCTGCGGCTGCGACCAGGACCTGACCCGGAAGATGCCGGCCCTGTACCAGAGGACCGACGATCTTGAGGAAACGGTCCAGCACCGCCTGGAGGTTTTCCGGAAAAAGACCCTGCCGGCGGCCTGGCTGCTGGAGGAGCGCTACGAACTGTCGGAAATAGACGGTTTGGGCACACCGGAAGAAGTGGCGCAAAGGATCGCCAGTGTCCTTTAGCCGCCAGAATATAAAGCTGAAGTCAGCCGATCAGGTTGACAAAATGCAGGACAGCGCCGACATTTTGGCGTCCGTGTTCCTGGCGGTCCGGAAACTCGTTGGCCCGGGGGTAACTACGGGCGAACTGGACCAGGCCGTCGAGAGCATGATCCGGGAGGCCGGCTGTATACCCTCGTTCAAGGGGTATCACGGGTTTCCGGGCTCTGCCTGCATCTCCGTCAACGAGGAAGTCGTCCACGGCATTCCGGGGGACCGGGAACTGGTGGCTGGCGACATCGTCGGAATCGATATCGGCCTGATCAAGGATGGCTGGCACGCCGACAGTGCCGAGACCGTGCCGGTGGGGGAGCTGGGCGAGGACGCAGAGCGTCTGCTACTGGTGACCCGCGAATGCCTGGCCCGGGGAATCGCGGCCGTGGCGCCGGGTGAACGGATTTCGGCCATCGGTACTGCCGTGGAGACCCACGCCAAGGCGGCGGGCTTCTCGGTGGTGGAGTCGCTGGTGGGCCACGGTATCGGCCGGGACCTGCACGAGGATCCGCAGGTGCCGAATTTCCGGTGTTTCACCATGCCCGACCCCGTCATGGAGGAGGGACTGGTGATCGCCATAGAGCCCATGATCAACCGCGGAACCAAGCGGGTGGTCACGGCTCGGGACGATTGGACGATCCGCACGGCGGACAAGGAACTGTCGGCCCATTTTGAGCACACGGTGGCCGTCACGGCTGACGGGCCGCGGGTGCTGACGGGCCGGGGTACGGAAGTCGGTTTCTTCTAGGACCGCACGAAGGACGGCAAAGATGGCGAAGGAAGAGGGAATCAGCGTAGAAGGCACGGTCGTCGAGGCCCTGCCCAACGCCATGTTCCGGGTTGAGCTGGAAAACAAGCACGTGGTGCTCGCCCACGTCTCGGGCAAGATGCGCATGCATTTCATCCGCATCCTGCCGGGGGACAAGGTCACGGTGGAACTTTCACCGTACGACCTGACCAGGGGCCGGATCACGTACCGCTACAAGTAGAGCAAGGGGCAATACCGCCGTGGGGCGGGTTGCCGCGGGAGGCAGCAGCATGAAGGTCCGCAGTTCGGTCAAGAAAATGTGCCCGAAGTGCAAGTTGATCCGGCGCAAGGGCGTCGTGCGCGTGATCTGTATCACGCGTCGACACAAACAGCGCCAGGGTTAGTACTCGAGAGGCGATCGTGAATCCGGGGCAACGGCGCGTTGGTACCCGGCACGGTCTGGCAGGACGAAAGGAGCCATGGTGGCACGCATTGCCGGTGTGGACATTCCCAACAACAAGCGGATCAGCACGTCGCTGACGTACATCTTCGGCATCGGTCAGCACCGAGCCGAGGAGATCTGCACGAAGATCAAGATTGATCCCGAGACCAAGACCCGGGATCTGACCGAGGAGCAGACACGCTCCATCATCGGGATTCTCGACAAGGAGTACCAGGTCGAGGGTACTTTGCGCACCGAGGTCTCGATGAACGTCCAGCGTCTGATGGATATCGGATGCTATCGGGGTCTGCGGCACAGGCGCAAGCTGCCTTGCCGGGGCCAGAACACGAAGAACAACGCTCGCACGCGTAAGGGTCCGAAGTCACGGCCCGGCGGCAAGAAGAAGTAGGGTCCGCGAGGACCCAGGAGGTTAGACGTGGCGACTGCCAAGGACAAACGGGGCAAGGCGCGCAAGACCAAGCGGAAGCTGGATTCCGTGGGCGTAGCCCATGTGAAGAGCAGCTTCAACAACACCCTCATAACCATGACCGATCTGCAGGGCAACGTGATTACGTGGTCCAGCGGCGGGCACCAGGGCCGCTACAAGGGCAGCCGCAAGAGCACCGCTTTCGCGGCCCAGCTCGCGGCACGCTACTGTGCGCAGGAAGTGCTCCAGGCGGGTATGAGGAAGGTTGAGGTCTGGGTGAAGGGTCCGGGTTCCGGCCGCGAGGCCGCTGTCCGTAGCCTGAAGGCCGAGGGACTGGAAGTAACCCGCATCAAGGATTGCACGGCAATCCCGCACAATGGCTGCCGGCCCACCAAGCGGCGTCGGCTGTAGCACACATGTTGACTGGGCGACCGGGCGCTTGAGAGCCAACGGTTGCCGGGAGGTTTGATTCAATGGCCAGAGACACCGGGGCGAAGTGCAAGCTTTGCCGTCGTGAGGGGATGAAGCTGTTTCTCAAGGGCGAGCGCTGTTACAGCAGCAGCTGTGCCATGGAGCGCCGGCCGTATGGTCCGGGCGAGCATGGCCGTCGCCGTGGGCGTAAACCCTCGGACTATAAACTTCAGCTTCGTGAGAAGCAGAAGGTCCGCTCGATCTACGGCGTGCTGGAGCGTCAGTTCCGCCTCTACTTCGCGGAAGCGAACAGGCAGAAGGGCGCCACCGGCGAGAACCTCTTCAATCTTTTGGAGAAGCGCCTGGACAACGTGATCTTCCGCCTGGGCTTCGCTCCCTCCCGCGCTTCGGCGCGGCAGTTGATCCGGCACAAGCACGTGCTGGTCGAGGGCGACGTCTGCGATATCCCCAGCCGCCAGATGCGAATCGGCCAGTCCGTGAGCATCCGCACCAGGAGCCAGAACATCCCCCAGGTTGTCGATTCGGTGAAGGACACCGCCAAGCGCGATCGTCTTCCCTTCGTGGAGGCGGATGACAAGAAGCTCGAGGGCCGGTTGCTGACCGAGCCCCAGCTGAGCGATTTGCCCATCCCGATCCAGGAAAACCTGATCGTGGAGCTCTACTCGAAGTAGGACGCTGTCCATAGGAAGGGATGGAAGAGTTTATGAAGTGGGTCAATATGATGATGCCCGAGGCCGTGAAGGTCGTGCCGGAAAGCCGGACCGATTACTTCACGGAGGTCGAGATCGCGCCGTTGGAGCGCGGCTTCGGCCACACCCTCGGCAATGCCTTGCGCCGTACGCTGCTGTCCTCGATCCATGGCCATGGCGTGACCGCCACCCAGATCGACGGCGTCAAGCACGAACTGAGCACGCTGCCCAACGTCCTGGAGGATGTTACCGACATCGTCCTGAACATCAAGCAGCTGGCCTTCAACCTGTCCGATACGCCGTCCGGATGGGTGAGTGTGGCCGCCACCGGTCCCGGCGTGGTGACCGCCGGCATGATCGAGGGACCACCTGATCTCGAGGTCACCAACCCCGACCAGGTTATCTGTACCCTGACCGAGGCCGGCGATTTCCAGGCCCGGATGTACGTGGACGTGGGCCGTGGTTACGTGGACCGCGAGGCCTACACCATCCAGGACGAGGTAATCGGCGTTATCCGCATGGATACCAACTTCTCGCCCGTGCGCAAGGTCAGCTTCCGCGTGGAGGACACCCGCGTCGGGCAGCGGACGGACTACGACAAGCTGATCCTGGGGATCACCACCAACGGTGCCGTGCGCGCCGAGGATGCGGTGGCCTTCGCGGCCAAGCTGCTCAAGGACCAGTTGCAGCTCTTCATCAACTTCGACGAGGCGCCCATCGACGCCCAGGAGACCGAAGTCAACGAGGAGCAGGAGCGTCTGGTGGAGCTGCTGTCGCGGAACGTCGAGGAGCTGGAGCTGAGCGTCCGCTCGGCCAACTGCCTCAAGTCTGGACAGATCAAGACCCTGTTCGATCTCGTCACGAAGAACGAGCAGGAAATGCTGAAATTCCGCAATTTCGGGCGCAAGAGCCTCAACGAGATCGCGGAGATCCTGGAGGGCATGGAACTCCAGTTCGGCATGGGATTCGAATCGGAAATCGTCGACCGGGTCCGGGAACGGGCCGGCGAATAGCCGCAGTCATCGCCGGCCCCGGGCCGACGTTTAAGGATGGATTGAAGTCATGCGACACAATGTCAGCGGACGTAAGCTGAATCGCACCGCGGCGCATCGGAAGATGCTGTACCGCAATCTGGTCACGGCGCTCTTCAAGCACGAGCGCATCCAGACCACCGTGCCCAAGGCCAAGGAAGCCCGCGTGGTGGCCGAGAAGCTGATCACTTTTGCCAAACGTGGTGATCTGCACGCCCGGCGCATGGTGGCCCGCAAGGTCAACGAGCCTGCGGTGCTGCAGAAGCTCTTCGCCGAGATCGGGCCGCGTTACGCGGACCGTCCCGGTGGCTACACCCGCATTCTGCGTCTGGGCAACCGCAAGGGCGACAACGCCGAAGTGGCCATCCTGGAACTGGTGGACGGTACGGCCCGCCCCAAGGTCAAGGACTCCCTGAAGCGCACGCGCGCCCGGAGGATCCTGCAGGCCGAGGAGAAGGCGGAGGCCAAGGCGGCGCTGTTGGAGGCTGCCGAGGAAGAGACTGCGGTGACGGAGCCCAAGGCAGAGACCGAAGAGGCGTCGGAAGCGGCCCCCGCCGTGGAGACCGAGACCGAGGACAAGAAGGAAGACTGACCTGGAAAACCAGGTTGACTCCCGATTGTGAGCCCCCTGCCGGTTGGTGGGGGGCTCTTGAATGCTTGATCCCCCCGTCCCGATGGCCTAACTTGACCCCCTGATTAATCTGCGCTAATTCCCGCTATCTCCCGGAGGAGCCACCATGGCCGCAAGGACGCTGCACACCGCCGGTATCACCGGTGTGGGGATGAGCTTTCCCGAGCGCCGTCTGACCAATGCCGACCTCGAAAAGATGGTCGAGACCAATGACCAGTGGATCGTCGAGCGCACGGGTATCCGCGAGCGGCGCATCGCTGAGCAGGGTGTCGGGGCCTCGTTCCACGGCGCCAAGGCGGCCGAGCAGGCCCTGGAGCACGCGGGTCTCAAACCCACCGATATCGACCTGATCATCGTACCCACCGTGACTCCCGACATGCTGTTTCCGGCGACCGCGTGTCTTATCCAGGACATGATCGGGGCCGACAAGGCCTGGGGCTACGACCTTGAGGCCGCCTGCAGCGGTTTCGTCTTTGCCCTGCAGAACGCCCGCGCCCAGGTCGAGACCGGTTTCGCCAAACGGGTGCTGGTCATCGGCACCGAGGTCATGTCGTCCATCGTGGACTGGACTGATCGCAACACCTGCATCCTGTTCGGCGACGGGGCGGGTGCCGTAGTGGTCGAGAGTATCGAGCCGGAGCGGGTGGGCATCTTCGATTCCATCCTGGGCGTGGACGGCTCGGGGGCGAAGTGGCTCAAGATGGACGGCGGGGGCAGCCTGATGCCGGCCAGCCATGCCAGTGTCGACGCTGGAGCCCACTACGTCTTCCAGGAAGGCCGCGAGGTCTACAAGCGCGCCGTCAAGGGCATGGCAAGCGTGACGGCAGAGATCGTCGAGAAGAACGGCTTCACCGGCAAGGACGTGGACTACTTCGTGCCGCACCAGGCCAATATCCGCATCATCGAGGCGGCCCAGCGCAGGGTGGGACTGGAGGACCGGCAGGTGGGTATCACCATCGACCGCTTCGGCAACACGACCTCGGCCTCGATCCCCTCCTGCCTGCGGGTGGCGCTGGACGACGGCATCCTCAAAGAAGGCAACCTGGTGGTTCTATGCAGTTTCGGCGCCGGTTTTACCTGGGGCGCCACGATTCTGCGCTGGACCGCTCCTTGACCCGGATCGTTGAAGGAAGAGCGGGTGCTGGGTCATGATAGAAGTAACCGGATTGACTCGACGCTACGGAGCGACCCTGGCCCTGGACAACGTCTCGTTTACCGTGGGGGCGGGCGAAGTCGTCGGTTTCCTCGGTCCCAACGGGGCCGGCAAATCCACCACCATGAAGATACTCACCGGATCTCTGGCACCCACTTCGGGCCAGGCCCGGGTGGCCGGGTGTGATCTGCTGGACGATCCGCTGGGCGTGCGCTCACGAGTGGGTTTCATGCCGGAGCAGGTCGCCCTGTACTCCGACCAGAGTGTGATCTCGCTGTTGTCCTTCGTGGCCGCCATCAAGGGCGTGCCCGAAGCCGACACCGCCGCGGTGGTGGACGCCGCCATCGTCTCCACCGGTCTGCAGCAGGTGCACCGCAAACTCGTGGGCAATCTCAGCCACGGCTTTCGCAAGCGTGTGGGCCTGGCCCAGGCTCTGATTGGCGATCCCGAAGTCCTGATTCTCGACGAACCCACCAGTGGCCTGGATCCCCACCAGATCGTGGAGATCCGCGAGTTGATCCGCGGTTTCCGGGGGCGGCGCACGGTCCTGCTGAGCAGCCACATCCTCAGCGAGGTGGCCGCCATCTGCGAACGGGTGCTGATCCTGGACCAGGGACGACTGGTGGCCGAAGAAAACGCTGAAGGCCTGGCCCAGGCCGCGGCCGGCGGGGGTGCGGTGGGGCGCCGGGTGGTCTTGTCCTGGGATGGCGACCGGGACGCCGTGGCCCAGGCCCTGGCCCGGGTCACCGGGGTGGATGATGTCAAGGTCACCGAGGACGGAGCGGAAGTCAGTATCGCCGGCAACCCGGTGGAGATCAGGCCCGCCCTGGTGGAGTCGGTGCTGGCGGCGGGTGGTCGGCTGCAGAACATCCGCGACGGGGGCCCCAGCCTGGAAGACCTCTTCCTGCGCCTGACCGGAGCCTCTCCCGCGGAAGCCGACCCTGCCACATCCGATTCCGCGAGCGGCGAGGAGGAGACGACATGAGGCAGCTGCGCGCCATCGTGTCCCGCGAAGTGGGGGCCTTCTTCCACGGCGCCATCGCGCCGGTGGTGCTGACGGGTTTCCTGGTGGCGGTGGGGCTGTTCTTCACGGTCTTCGTCTTCGCCTACAGCGAGCTGTCCCTGACCGCGCTGCAGAGCGCCCGCAGCGGCAACTATCTCAATCTGGCGGAAGGCCTGTTCCGGCCGCTGGTCTCCAACATGACCCTGTTCCTGCTGCTGCTGATGCCGGCGGTGACCATGCGCCTGTTCGCGCCGGACTACAAGTCCGGGCGCTGGGACCTGATCGCCAGCTGGCCCGTACCGGACCGGACCTGGGTGGTGGGCAAGTGGCTGGCGGCGCTTACCGTGGCGGTGTTGATCATCCTGGCGTCGGGAGCCTACTTCGGCACCGTGGCCGTACTGGGCGATCCGGAACCCGGACCGGTGGTGGCGGCCTGGACCGGCCTGCTGCTGCTGTCGGCAACGTTGGCGGCCTGGGGGGTTCTGGCCTCTTCCCTGTTCGGGCACCAGATAATCGCCTACTTCCTGGCTTTTGCCTGGTCCATGCTACTGTTCCTGGTGGGGGCGTTGTCCCGCTACCTGCCGGGGATTGCCGGTAGCGTGTGTCGCGAAATGAGCTTCCTGGGACATTTCGAGAAGTTCAGCCGGGGCGTGCTGGATTCCCGCGACGTGGTCTTTTTCCTTCTCATGGCGGTAGTGCCCCTGGTTGCCGCCACCTCGGTCCTGGCGGGACGTCGCCAGCCCGCGGCCCGCCGCACCGTGCTGTGGCTGCCGCCCCTGTTGACCGGTGTGGTGGCGGTGGTGCTCTACATGGTGGCATTACAGTTCCCGGTCACCGCCGACTTGACCACCAACAAGCGCTACAGCCTGGCGCCCCAGACCCTGCGCATCCTCGAGGATCTGCCGGCACATCTGGCGGCCTCCGAACCCGTGGCCGACGAGGTGGAGGTTCTGGCCTTCTACCAGCGCCTGGATCCGGCCTACGACGTGACCGATGCCCTGCTGAAGGCCTGCAGCCAGCACTCGCACCGCTTCGGCTATCGCATGCTGGATCCGGAGACGGAACTGGAGTTGGTGCGTCGCTACGGCGTGAATGTGGCGCGGACCATGGTGGTCACCGCCGGTGAGCGGTCGACCCTGGTGTTGCAGCCCGACGAGAGTGGCCTGATCAATGCCGTCTACCGCATGGCTACCGGCAAACAGGCCCGCGTATACCATGTGCTGGGCCACGGCGAGCATCTCCCCGACAGCGAGGGGGTCGGCGGTTATGCCGGCATGTCCGGTCTGTTGAGGGATCAGGGCTACGACCTGGGGATCCTGCAGCTGCCCCTGCTGCAACGGGTGCCGGACGATGCGGACGTACTGATCATCGCCGGCCCGCGCACAGAACCGGGTCCGGAGGAACTGGCGGCCCTGGAGGACTTCCTGGCCGGTGGCGGCGCCCTTTTGGCCCTCTTTGATCCGCCGACGCCCCGGGCGTGGGTGGACTGGATGGCCAACTGGCGCATCCTGCTCACGGGCGATGTCATCATCCCGGTCCAGCGACCAAGCGGGGAATTCGGCGTCCGGGCCCGCACCGTGGTCATCGGCGATACCTACGGCGCCCACGAGGTTTCCGATCCGCTCATGGGGGTGGCCACCATCTTTCCCCTGGCCCAGGCCGTGACCATCACGGGTGAACCGGACAGCCTGGTGACCGGCGCCATCATCCTGCGCACCGATGCGGCGGTGTGGGCGGAAACCGACCCGGTACAGCGCTTCTCGGGCCCCACGCAGTTCGATCGTGGTGCCGACAGGCTCGGACCCCTGGACTTCGGCATGGTGGTCGAAGTGGCCCTGTCCGGTAAGGGTGGACTCCACGGTCGCATGGTGGTCATCGGCAATTCCGAGTTCCTGACCAACGCCAACTTCAATCTGGGCGGCAACCGGGACCTGGGTCTCAACGCCCTGGGATGGCTGGCCCGCGAAGAGGACCTGATCGAACTGCGAGGCCGCGACCCGTTGAGCCAGCCCCTGGTCCTGTCCCTGGCCGCCCGCAAGACCCTGGGCTGGGGCTCGGTGGTGGGTTGGCCCCTGCTGGTGGGGTGCCTGGCCCTGGGAGTCATGCTGCGGCACCGTCGCCTGGGCGGTCGCGCATGATCCGCCGCGTGCTGCTTACCCTGGTACCGCTGGGCCTGCTGCTGGTCGCCGGTGTGCTGCTGATCCTGCGCGGTGGTGGTTCGGCGGGCAAGGAACTACTGCTGGGCGGGCCCCTGCTGGACATGGATCCCGCCACCATCTCCCAGATCCTGGTGACGGAGAACGGACGCCAGCACCGCCTGGTACGGGGCGAGGGCACAGCCTGGTCCCTGCGCGGGGCGTTGCACGACTGGGTGGATCCCCGGTTGCTGGCTTTCCGACTGGATGAAATGTCCGCCGCCCTGGGTGGTGCGGTGCTCGCAGGTACGGAACCGTTGGACCGGCGCTACGAATTCAACGGACCACAGGCCGTCCGCCTGGTCATCCTCCACGAAGACGGTCGAGAGATCAGGCTGTCCCTGGGGGCCGCCAATCCGGTCACGGGTTTCATCTACGCCTCCGGGGCAGGCCGCCCCGGTTGTTTTACGGTGGTCAGGGAAACCCGCGATCTACTGGCGGGATTACCACAGTCGGTGCGTGTGCAGACCCTGTTGCCCGGCTTCGATCCTGACAGTCTGGAGGCCATCGAACTGGTCTGGGGAGGACGCCCGGCCCGCCTGCAGAAAGAGGCCGGTCGTTGGTGGCTGGAAGTGACCGGTCCCGATGACCCGGTGGTGCCTGCCATGGCCAGGGAATACAGCATCCACTACGACGACCGGTGGCGACTGGTGGACGGCGTACCGCGGGTCCTGGCCCATGGCGAGACCGTGGCACTGCTGGTCTACGACGTGAGTGAGACGCCGGCGCGGCAGGTGGTACCGCTGGATTACATGGCTGAGGCCCGTGCCACCTGGGATCTGGACCACATCTGGCGCAGCATCACCCTGGCAGGGCCCGGGGTGGATCCGGACCCGGCAACCGATGACTCTGACCGCCTGGCTATTGCGTTCGCCGCGCCCCTGGATGAAGTGAGTGTGGGGGCGTTGCGGCGGGGACTGCCCATCCTGGCGGGCAAGACGCCCCTGCAGAGCCTCGCGGGTACACTGTCTCCGCTGGTGGACCTGCGTGCCCTGACGCTGCAGGTCATGGATGCCGATACGGTGACGTTGGCCGGGACGGACGGTCCCCTGCTGCGTGCCGCCCACGACAGGTCGCTGACCGGTCGCTTTGACGGTCGTGACGAGTGGACCGCCTTGCCGCCGTTATCCCGTCTGGGAGATGAGGACAACGCCCAGACCACTGCCCGACATTTCGTGGTGGAGTTGGACCGCTTGCCCATGGTCGCAGTGTTGCCGCCCACCACCGACCGGGAAGTACTGCGGGACGACGAGCGTCTGCGTCTGACCATCGTCTGGAACGATCCGCCGCACCGCGAAGAGTACGACGTGGGCGTCCTGGCGCCGGAACATCTGCCCACCGGTTCGCCCCCCCTGGCCGATGCCCCCGTGAATCCGGGACCGGTGGGTCTGTGGCGACCTGCCGACGGCCGCCTGCTGCAGATTCCCTCGGGACTGGTGCTGACCGGACGCAATCTGGCTCGCCGGGACTGAATCCCGACATGGACCAAACACGCTGACAAGAGGTGATGGCGCTCAGTTGGCCGCGCGTACGCCGTCCGGCAGTTCACGGGCGGCGTAGTCCACCGCGTCCCAGGCCGGTGGGCGCAGGATGGTCAGGACAGGCAACTCCGCCGGCGTGCCGGTACCCACGGCGGCTAGGGCGTTATCGCAGCGGTCCACTTCCTGGGCGAAGACATCCCGCAGGGAGTCGGCCACCGGCGCGGCCGCCGGCAGTTTCAGGGTGCGGGGGTTGACAAAGCGTCCGCTCTTCTTGACCCGGAAGTCCAGGTGGGGCCCGGTGGCGTAGCCGGTAGCTCCCACGTAGCCGATGATCTGGCCCTGATCGACCTTGGTGCCCTTGCGGATGCCCTTGCCGAAGCGGGACAAGTGCAGGTAGTAGGTTTCGTATTCCCGGTTGGTGTGGCGGATGCGGATGTAGCGGCCGTTGCCCTTCTTGCTCGTGGCCGCCACCACCGTGCCGTTGCCAGCCGCCCTGACCGGAGTGCCCAGGGGAGCGGCATAGTCCACGCCCAGATGGGGCATCCAGCGATTCAGTACCGGATGCAGACGGTTGTAGGAGAACTTGCTGCTGATGCGCGAATACTCCAGAGGCGCGCGCATGAGTTGCTTCTGCAGGTTCTTGCCGGTGGGATCGTAGTAGCCGGGACGGCCGTTGGCGTCCTCGAAGCGCAAGGCGCGCCGCACCTGTCCCCGGTTCACGAGTTCCGCCGCCTCGATGGCACCGGTGCGGACCACCTTGCCGTCCTTCCAGATTTCCTCGTAGACGATGCGGAAAGTATCGCCCTGGCGCAGGTCGCGGGTGAAGTCCACGTCCCAGCCCAGGATGTCGTTGAGTTTGGCGGCCAGGGCCAGGGGCGCGTCATGGTCCTGCAGGCTGGCGTAGAGGGACAGCTCGATGGTCCCGCCGATGCCCTTGATGCGATGCTCCACAGGATAGGTGCCGTCGTGGCGCAGGTAGGTATCTCCCTCGCGGACCCAGTCGACGAAACTCTCCTCGTCCAGGTCGAAGCCCACGGACTGCAGGCCGCCGTCGGGGGTGATATGTACGCGGAAAAGTTCACCACGGCGAACCTTGGACAGGTTGCGGAAGCTCTTACAGGCCGCCACCAGGGTCATGATGTCCTCGTGGGCCGCACCGCGGGCGGTGACCGCGTCGTAGAAGGTCTCGCCGTTGCCGATGCGCATGTCCACCGGGCCCTCGTCGCGCCGGAACACCGGGCCACGCTCGGTGGGGGCCAACCAAGGGTCACCCGAATCGGACACCGGGATGCCGGTGGGCAGGGACCAGTTGGCGGAAGCGGCCAGGATATCGGTCAGGGATGCTTCGGCGGGGCCGCCCACGCCGTTGGCCGGATCCCGCTGCGGTCCTTCCATCAGGAGGATGCCGGCGCCCACCGCCAGCAGGATCAATCCCGCCAGGCCCAACAGGGGACTGCCGTATAACCGCTTGCCGGAAGTGGTCGCATCCTGCCGATACATGAATTCCTCTTTAAACGTATTCCGCTTGCCGGTGACGATGCGGGAGAGTCTGGCGAGACACCCCCAATTTGCACCCGACACGCAGCCCGAGGCAAGGGCTTTTCGTTGCCCCGTGATGACCGGCAGCCCAAATGGTGGTATAATGGGCACGAAAGCGTGCAATCTGCCCGAAGAAGATGGCCCGGTGCCCACCGGGTCAGTGCTCGGGCTCCTCATACCATCCGTTTGGGAGGCCTTTTCGTGATCTCCACTTCGCTATGCAACCATCGTGCCGTTGTCGCGGTCCAAACGATCTGGATGTTCCTGGTAGTCCTGGCCGCGGTGCCGGCGGGGGCCGATGTGCACCTGTCGGATGTGGAAAACGGCGTTGCCAACCAGTTCATGGGCGGCAGTATTGCCGTGATACCCGACCTGAACGGCGACGGCTTGGACGAGCTGTTGATCGGCATGCCAGGTGACAATCGAGCGGGTTCGGACGCCGGTGTGGTGTTCTTCTGGTACGGGAGCCGCGAGTTGCCCGTGGCTCCAGACCGTATCTGGACGGGTCTCGCGGCAGAACGCCTGGGCACATCCGTAGCCCACGTCGGGGACCTGAACGGCGACGGCCTGGCCGATTTTGCCCTGGGCGCTCCCTGGCACTCGGGCAATACGGGCCGCGTACTGGTATTTCACGGTGCAGCCACGTTGCCTGCTTCGGGTCGTGCCCAGGACCGGGCTGCCAACGAGATTGCCGGTGAGACCGGCGGTGACCAGTTTGGCTTCGCCGTGGCCGCGGCGGGTAACTTCAACGGGGACAACGGCGACTACGGTGATCTGATCGTAGGCGCGCCCTGGAGTGTGGGCGCCGCCGGCAAAGCCTATGTGCTGTTTGGTTCATCCTTCGGTGTGAGCGAGGACCTGGCCGATGCCACGATCCTGATCAGCGACACCACCAACAACAACTTCGGCTGGTCGGTGACCGGCGCCGGGAACTTCCTGGGCGGCAACGCAGAATCCGTGGCGGTGGGCGCCCCACGCTACAACCTCAACGGTCTCGATACGGGCGCGGTTTTCGTCTACGAGGGCACCTTGGGCGGTGCCGCTCCCGATACCACCATCGACAAGATCCTGCGCCCGGATATCAGTAACCGCGCCGGTGCCCTCTACGGTTTCGTGGTGCGCGGCGGGGGCAACTGGAACGGCGACTCGTATGCCGACATCGCCGTGGGAGGTCCGGGCGCCAACGACGGATCCGGCATCCGCGGCCGGGTTGAGATCCACCTGGGCTCTACCAGCGTGGATGGGCGGGGAGACCGCTGGCTCGAGGGCGCAGCGGCCAACGACAGTCTGGGTTACAGCCTGGACTGGGTGCACGAACCGGGAGCGGATGATCCGGACCTGGTAGTGGGGGCTCCCTTCGCCAACGCCCAGGACGACCAGGGCAACGGCACCAGTGACGGCGGCCGGGCCTATCGCTGGGCCAACGGGGGCGGATCGACAGGCGCGGCCGGTGTGGAACAATTGCCCGTCACTCCCATGGTGCCGGGTGCGGCCGCTGGTGATCATTACGGCGGCTGGGTGGCTTCGGCCGGCGACTTCAACGGGGACGGCCAGGCCGATCTGGCCATCGGCGCGCCCACCGGCAACATCGGCAACAACGCCGTGGCCGGTTATGTCCACCTGCT
>QNDV01000007.1 GCA_003646045.1 bacterium | reverse complement strand
TGCGACCGCGCCGGTGGGTCGGTGGGATCGCCGGGAAGCGGCGTTCCGGAGCGACTTTCTCGCCGCCGGTGAAACGAGGGTGCGCGAAGCCGTGCGCCTGGCCGATCTGCGACCCGAGGACAACGCCGAAACCAACCAGCCCCTGCTGACAGGTGGTCTGCACCTGGTCGCGCGCAGCAGGATCTTCGCGGCCGAGCCGGCCTCGGCCGTGGTCCTGGTCAAGGGTCTGATCCGTACGGCCCACCGCACAGGCCGGCCTTTCCCCGTGGATCTGTTGTGCCACGATCTCCCTTTTTCCGCTGAAGATCGGCTCTGGCTGGCCCGCAAGGGCGTGTCCATGCTCGAGGGTTTTCTCGAACAGGATCACATGCAACCGGGGTCGACGGCGGCCCACGAGTGGACCCAGGCCGTGCTGAGGATTCTGGACTCGGACTACTTCCACGAGGGGGCACGCCTGGAAGAAGAACGGGCCTGGCTCGAGGCCCGCACCAGTGATCGTCTGCTGGGACATGCCGAGGTCAGCCTGTCCCGTTACGCGGACTATCTGTGTCTGCGCCCCGAACCGTCTCCGCGGTCGGACGAGGCGCGGGTACGGATGCTGGAGATGCAGGCAAACATAGATAAGCGCCATTTCAGGGTGCCGGGGTACGAGGCGGCTCTGGGTGCGTTGCAATCGGCTGGTCTGGCTCCGGGCAGCGAGGCCGCGGGACGCTACCAGGTCGCCGTCGCGTGTATCGAGTACCGACGACCCGAGCCGTCCCCGGGTGATGAGTCCAGCGCCTGGGCCACCGCGGCACTTACCTCCGCCGGTGATGTGGCAGTGGTTATCTGGTGGGCCGGGACTCCCCGCGATCTGGCCCTGTGGCGACCGGGAGAGGACCCGGCGCGGATGGTCGATTTCCTCGCGCCATGCGGGGGACGGGTGGTGGCTGCGGACGGAGACACTGTCCACGCAGTGGGAGACACCTGGTTAACCGTACCGGGACCCTGGCCGGTTCTGGAGTATGCGGCAGTGTTCATTCCCGAAGCTGCGGGCGCCGACGGGTTTGAGCAAAACCTGGCCCGGCTGTGTGCGGCCGAGTCCGGTCCCTGGCGGGCTGATTGGCGGCGCGACGTGGGGCTGCCGGAATTGACGCCGGTCGAGGATGCCGGTGGCGACCCCGCAAGCTGTGGACGTGCCCTGGAGGCGGGGCTGACCATCTTGGCGATTCGCAACCGTGTGTCCCACGCGGATCCTGCCTTACGGGCCGGTATTGGCGAACTCGCACGGCGCGGTGACCCGGCGGCGGACTTTCTCTATCCCCTGCTGGTCCACGGGGATTCCACGGGATTTGCCGTGGATCAGGGGTTCGCGCCCTGGACCCTGCCCCTGCTCTGGACACGCCCGGCGCCCATGTCGCCCGCCACCGATAGTGACATCGTGGTGGAAGCGCCGCTGCGCCCCGACCTGGCCCGCAACTCCCTGGCCATCGTCACCACGGGTCGTCCCGCACCGGTGATTGCCGCGTGGTGTGTAGATCAACACCGTTGGCGCGTGGTTCTGGATCGCCTGGATCGCCTGCCTGAACTGCTGCCGGTTGTCGCTGCTTCCGGCGGACCGGTTACGGTGGTACCGGCCGGAGGTGCGGTCCACGACCTGGGCGCGGCGCTGGCACTGCTGGAGAATCTGCTTCCCGGGGGATCGAGGGACGCCGCCGCCGACTTGTTGGCAATCTGCCACTGGCGTGCCCTGGTAACGACCCACAACGGGGATCTGCTGGATGGCACCTGCGCCGCCGGCAGCGGAGCCGGGCCGGGCTCCGTCCAGGAACGGTACCGGGAACTGGTACGGGAACTACCCATGGTAGCGCCGGGACAGGATGTGGAGCCTTCGTCCGCGGTCTGGGCCGAGCAGTTCTCCCAACGCGTCCGCAGGGCGGGATGTGTGCTGGGGCTGGCGGTGGATCTTCCCGGTGATCCCGACACTCTCGACGCGCGTTGGGGTGTCTTCGAGGGTAGTGGTGCCTCCTGGATCTTTCTGGACGCAGCAGCGATTCGCCGGCAGCTGGGAGCGCGCCGGGAGGCTGCTCCCGCGCAGACCCACGAGTTGTTGTATTCGAGGGGCGACCGACATCTGGCCCTGTTGACCGCCGCGGTATGGTCGAGGACCGATGTGGAGGATCTGCTGGCCGAGGATGCGGCGGTCTTCGGCTCGGCAACCATGGTGGCGCTGACCGACCTGGACCCGCCACCCCTGCTTCTGGCCGACCGGGGCGTGGTGGCCCATGCCCGTATCCTGCGGGCCACGGCCCTGGCCTCGGCGGTGGAATACCTGGACCGGGCGGTCGCCGATGGACGACCACGGGTGGTGCTTCCGTACGGGGGGGGGGCGACAGGTGATTTCTGGAGACAGCAGGCCCGCCGCCTGCCGAATGTAAGCGGCAACTGGAATGTGGTGGGGGCAGGAGAGGATCCCGGCGCCGGGCGTCCCGGAGTGGTGCTCTGCCTGCCGGTGATGCCGGGGCTGGACGCGGAGCAGGGACCGCCGGCGGGGACGGAGGTGGCCGCCTGGCGCGAGGCGGATCGGCTGCGACATCTGGCGGCGGATGCTGCCCGTCGCCGGGCAAGTCTGGAGATCGCAGCCCATCTGGCCGGTCGTTGGGATGCCGTCGAACTTCTGGATCCGAGCTGGTGGCATCTCCTGCGTCCCGGCTCTCTCGCGGCAGGCCGTGGCTTCGGTGGTGAACAGGCACTGACTGCCAGCGCCGCGGTGGGAGTGCGTCTGATTGACCTGCCAGGTGCCGGCGGCAGGGAGGATCCGCCCTCACCGGATCGTGCCCGCGACGTGGCGCAGTGGTGTGCGGGTCGCGGTGACGCCCTGGATTTGCCGGCACCTGCCACGGTTCACGGCCTGCGGCTCGAAGTGGGACGCGACGACAGGACCGCCGCCGGGCTGCAATCCGCCGTGATTGCGGCGCGGGAGTCCGGCGACCCGGACCGCTGGATGCTGGTGGTGGGAGACGAGCCCTGGCTCCCGGCGGTGAAGGCAGTGGCCACCGACCCCCTGCCGGGAATCTGTGTCTGGCCTGAGAGCGGTGGAACCCCGGTACCCGGGCCTGTCCTTTGGGTGAGAACCATCGACCTGCTCAGCCCTGATTTCGTGGCCTTCATGAAAGCCCAGCCACCGGCTGCAGTGGTGGTTCCGGCTCTCGAATCGTGGCTGCCCGGAAGGGGGGCCGGGGCGCGGTCGTCAGCGGCCGCGTTGAGGATCCTGCTGGCCCAGGAACCGCCGGCAATGGTGCTGCACGCACAACGGCTCCCGGCGGAGTGGAGCCGCTTCCTGGTGGCCGTGGCCGGTGTCGATGTGGTTACCGCCCATGGTCACGAGGAACCGGCGGCCCCGGATAGCAAGGGGAGCCTGCCGGCCGCAGCCCTGATCCCAAGATTGCGCAGTCTGCTCGGGACTTTGCGGTCGCTGCTGGAAGGACGGGCGGCGGATTGTGGTTCCGCGGGGCCGGCCCATCTTGTCTCGGCCCGCGAGCTTGTTCCCCTGTCCCGGTTGGCCCATCTGACGGGGTTGCCGTCCGACACGGTGCGTGATGGAATTCAGGTCCTGCGCTGGGCCGCAAGCCTGGCGGGGGACAACCTGTCCACCGCCGATGCCGAATCGACCGAGGAAAGATCCTCCCGGGTACCGGGGCACGCCTTGTTGATCAGGCGCCGGTTTGCCGAATGTGAGCTGGCCCTTACTGAACTGGCCGGCCATTTGGAACTGTTCCTGCCCCTGTGGCTGGGTGACCTGCCGGCGGGCGGATCCACCTGGATCGATCTGGCGGCTCCTCCGGCCCGCATCGAGTCGGCGGAATTGCGACGGCTGGATACGTTCCTGCTGGAAGCGGATCCCGGGGCGGGACTGCGCTGCACCGCGCCGCGGGGTGTACTGGGATCGACACGGCGGCTGTTGCAACTGGAGGTCGAACCGGTGGTGGCCCTGTCGGACACCCTGCGCAGGCTGGACCTTTTTCGCGAGCGTCTGCGCGATGTCATGGCCACGGCGCAGGAGACGGCCGACGGGTTCCTGGTGGAAACAGGCCTCGACACCCTCCGGGAAGATGAACAGGCTTTTCTAGGGCTGGGGGCAGCCCTGGACGAGTGGCGGTGGCTGGGTCCGGTGGACGCCGGCGCCTTGCATGTGGTGGACCTGTTGACACTGGCCGACAGCGAAAGCGCGCGGGAGGATGGCCCCGCCTGGTCCCTGGTGGGAGATCTCCTGGGTGCGCGTCAACTTCGCCCTGAAGGGCCGGTGGACGAAGCACCGCGCCGAGCCGGCTGGAGGTCATTCCTGCCCGGTGGCGAGCCGCAGGTAGCCGCGACAGACGCCGTAACGGACCGGGTAGCCCAGGTGGCGGGCCTGTCCCGGGAGCCTCGGCAGATCGTACTGCGTGGCCCTGCCGGTACAGGTAGGATGCGAGCAGTCCTGGACGGCCTGGTCGCCGCCGGCAATGGGGAAACCGATCCCGCCGAGGTGGTGGTCTGTTGTCCCGATGTGGCGACCGCGGCACGTTGGAATCGCCAGGCGGTACGATCCGGTCTGCTGCTGGATGTGCGTGTGCCTGGTCGGGAGGATTTGCCGGGGGCCACTCCGGGAGACGCCCTGGCGGCCGCCATGCGCAACCAGGTCGTGGTAATGTGCGAAGCCCAGCGTTTCACGCCCGAGCGGCGCTACCGCGTGGCCCAGTTCGGGCGGGGCCGACGCCTGGTGACGACGGTCGATCCGGCAGCTTCCACCGAGGGCTGGGAAAACCTGTTCCTCACCATGCCCCGGGCTGACGACATCGTGACCACTGATATCCAGTCGGAACAGGCGCGGCTGCTCTGGTCCGAGACCCGCGGCCTGATTCCCGAGGATCTGCGGCCGGCTTCCCCGCCGGTGCGCAGCGCCAAGGGCGTGATCAGCGCCGAGTACGCGGCCAACCTGGATCAATGTCTGGGGCGGATCCGCACGGCCCTGGCAGAGGGCCTGTTGCCCTCGAGTTTCCGTCTGACGGCACCGCTGGCCGATGATCTGGAGCATCTCGGTGGCACCCTGCGTGGCCAGGGCTGGCTGGCGGTGGACGAAGAGGCCTGTGATGCCCTCATGCTGCCGGGTCCCCTGGAATTGCTGGTTCTGGCCGCGGCGGTTCTGGAAGCGGGAAGCGTTCCTCTCGAAGACGGGCAGTCATTGAGCGGGGCCGGTTCCCTGCTGGCCGGGTTGCCGGGTGCCGGCCCGGCGGCAGCACAATGGGCGACCGAATGGGACGGTGACCTGCAGGGGGTGACCCTGGCGGATCTGCAGGGGAGTGTGGCTTGCGGCGATGTCCTGCCGGTACTCTCCCAGCCGGCGGCCAGGCAGAGGGTACGTCGTCTGTTGGCCAACTTCGGCCCGAGGTTGCTGACCGATCTGGCGGGCGATGCCCTGTGGGCCGGGTGGTGGCGTCTTCTGGCGAGTGATCACGGTGGCACGGATAACGGGGATCGTACAGGCCCTGGCGCGGTAGCGGGCGAAGGCGGGCGGCCCCTGGTCCTGCTTGCCACCGCCGACCGGGCACCGGGAGCGGCCATGCCCGGTGGTGTCTACCTGTGTCTGGGCAGTGAGGACCCGCGCCAGCATTACCGGGTCCTGGCCGGAGTCACGGACAATCTGCTGGTCCTCTTCCAGGAGCGATCGCCCCTGCCCAGTGGCGCACAGGCCGCGGACTGACACCGCCGTCGCGTGTCGTTACGGGGCTTGACCCGCGACCTGCCGGGAACGAATTTTGGCGGAAGCGGCCTGCCGCCGCCCCACCCACCATTCGCCGGACCGGGAGATGCAGCATGGACCTTCCCTTCGAACCCTACCGTATCAAAGTAGTCGAGCGCATCCAGCGGGTCAGTCGTGCGGAAAGGGCCCGGCGACTGGAGGCTGCGGGTTACAACGTCTTCAAGATACCGTCGGACGCCATCTACGTGGATCTGTTGACCGACAGTGGCACCAGTGCCATGAGTGACCAGCAGTGGGCGGCCATGATGACCGGGGACGAGGCCTACGCCTTCAGCCGCTCCTTCGCCGATTTCGAGCGGAGCATCCGCGATATTTTCAGTTACCGTCATGTCATTCCCACGCACCAGGGACGAGCTGCCGAAAGCCTGCTCTTCGCGGCGGCTGTGGCGCCGGGGCAAGTGGTCCCCAACAACATCCATTTCGATACCACCCGGGCCAACGTTGAGCACCGCGGCGGCATCGCCCTGGATTGCGTGTGTGACGAGGGCCTGGATCCGGAGAACGAAGGTCCGTTCAAGGGGGACATGTCCCTGGACAAGCTTGCGGAGGCCTTCGAGAAGTACGGCAAGGAGCGCATCCCGCTCGTGATGCTGACCATCACCAACAACAGTGGCGGTGGCCAACCGGTTTCCATGGCCAATGCCCGCGCCGTATCGGAATTCTGCCGGGACATGGGCGTGCCCCTGATCTTCGACGCCTGTCGCTTCGCCGAGAACGCCTGGTTCATCCAGCAGCGCGAAGAGGGCTTTGCCGATACCACCGTCAAGGAGATCTCCCGGGAGATGTTCTCCCTGGGCGACGGTTGCACCATGAGCGCCAAGAAGGACGCCCTGGTGAACATCGGCGGGTTCCTGTGCCTGAACGATGACGATCTGGCTCTTGAGGTTACGAACGACCTCATCCTGCACGAGGGCTTCCCCACCTACGGGGGCATGGCCGGCCGCGACCTGGCGGCAGTGGCCCAGGGACTGAAAGAGGTCATGGACGAGGAATACCTGGCCTACCGTATCGGCCAGGTCCGGCGCCTGGGCGAGCGCCTGGAAAGCCTGGGCGTACCCTGTCTCAAACCCATCGGCGGGCACGCCGTGTACATCAATGCCAGTCGGGTGCTGCCCCACATTCCCCAGAGCGAGTTCCCGGCGCAGGTCTTCACGGCGGCGATCTATCTCGAAGGCGGTGTGCGCGGCGTCGAGATCGGCAGTCTCATGTTCGAGCACGCCGACCCTGACACGGGGGAGATGGTCTACCCCGCCATGGAACTGGTGAGACTGGCCATACCGCGGCGCGTCTACACCCACACCCAGCTGGACTACGTGGCCGACGTCTGCGCCCGGGTCGCGGAGCTGGGCCCGCGCCTCAGTGGTCTGGAGATAACCTGGCAGCCGCCTTCGTTGCGTCACTTCACGGCCAAGCTCCAACCCGTGGGCGGCGGGGACCTGTTGGCTCCGGAAAGCGCTCAATGAGCACCATGGGCGGAAGCTACACACTGGTACTCACCTGTCGCTGTTGCGCCCAGGATCTGTCTGATGTGTTGCTGCCCCTGCTGGGAACGGCGGCGCGGAACCTCGGCCTGGAGGAGCTGCTGGCGGAGGTCGTGCTTTGCGTCGATGACCTGCCGGCGGACGATGCGGGCTGGTTGCGCATCGACTCGGTGGCGGAGAGAACGAGGCCCCGGTTGACCCTCTACTGTGGCTGCGCGGCCTTGACCGCCTGCTCGCCGGGAGGACCGCCGGCGGGTACGGAAGCCTACGTCTGGGAGCTCACGGCACCGGAACCAACAGCAGTGGAAGCGGCGGACCTGGATGAGGGAACCGCGTTGGCCTTCCTTCACCACCAACTCCTGTTGGCGCGTGACCTGCTGCGGCGTGAGTTGGAACCGCAGGTGGTGCCGGCGGGGCTCACCGAGACCTTCGCGGCGGTGTGGGACGTAACCCTGGACGGTCGGCTGGACCGGGAGGGTTTGCCGGGCTACACCCTGGAGACCAGGCGCGCCCGGTTTTCGAACCTGTTCTCGTCCGCCAGTGTACTGATGCCCCACCATTGGCAGATTTTCCAGTCCCTGTGGGAGGGCGGGCTGGTGTCACAGTCCGACGTATTGGCGGCAGTACGCCAGTTGCCACGACTTTGAGCGACCACAGGTGGAATGGGTTTGCTTTTTGGGTGGCAATGCCCCAATTTCATGAAGCGAAGCCCGACCCCCCCATTGACGGCGACCGGGGGCGGGTCTAGGATCTCACAGCCGTCGTCCACACATGTGTTTAACAGCTGCCCACATCCCACCTGGCGGGCAGGTTAGTGATCGTCTGGGAGGTTGGTTCATGTTCGGTGTTGCTTCTCCGCGTCGCTGGGTTTCCACGCTGTTGCTCGGCCTGATGGCCGTGACCTTTCTTGGCTTGGCCGGCTGCGGCGGCGAGGAAGAGGTCGATCCCTACGTCTACGATTCCCTGCGCCGGGTCACTCGCGGTGATACCCTGAGCACGGATTTCCTCTTCGAGATCGACGCTCCCGAATTCGACTACGTCAGTGGTGACGTGGGCATCGTGCGCGTCGGTAACCTGCTGGAATTCCTGGTCGCCACCGGCCTGGAAAACAACTACCGCAGCCTGAACGGTACGCTGCTCGGCGTAAGGAAGACCTTCACGCCCCAGCCCACCCACCTGGTGCTGCAGCGCATCAAGCGTAACGGTATCGTCGAGGCGGACAGTCTGCCAGCGCCCCAGGGTTATGTGCTGCCCCGTCTGTTGCGGGCCGGCGCCATCAACCTCGAGACGCCCGGTGCGCCCCTGCCGGACATCGGCTGGAAACGCAAGGACATCGACGAGGCCCGTGCCACCTTCCTGCCCGAGGAAGAGGATGACGACCTGAGACAGGTCCAGAGCGGTGTGGAGCACTTCGTGTACCGCCCCCGGCATGATCTGGAGGAGGAGGCCGCGGCCAACCCGGCTCCCGAAGACTACGCCTGGTACGCGGTCTTCGAGGAAACCTCCATGGAGATCGTCAATCTCACACCGGGCGCCGAATGGATGCTGGACATGTTCCTGGTCAAGGACCTGCCGTTGATCGGTTCGTTCTCCGTGATCGAGTTGGAGGACGAGTACAGCAAGCGCAAGGTGGAGTACGAAGGTCTGGGGCATGTGATCGGTTCGTTCCAGGTGAACTGGTTCAAGTTCGGCAACACGTTCGTGCGTGGAGTCGACGAGTTCTGATATCCTGCCGCGCAAGCGACCATGCGTGCGCTGACGGGGTCGACAGAGCCAGAACAGAAAGAGTGGGCTCCGGAAGACGGGGCCCACTCCTTTTCTTGTGGCGACACCGGCCGGCGGCCTCCAATCAGGCCAGCAATTCCATTAGCGCCGCATCCCTGAGTACGGCGTCCGGCTTCTGCTTGGACTGCCTCACCAGGGGACTGGTGACGAACTTGTTGGCTACGATGCCGACCATCACCCGATGGGTCCCCTCGAAGAGCAGTTCCGTGGCGCGGGCACCCATGCGACTGGCCAGGATGCGGTCGTATCCCGACGGCGAGCCGCCGCGCTGGATATGGCCCAACACGGCCATGCGCACATCACGCTGGACCCGCTCCTTGATCTCGAAACTGATATAGGATGCCTTGCCTGCACCCTCGGCCACGATGATGATCGCGTGTTGTTTGCCGCGCTCGTAGCTGGCATTGAGCCGACGGCAGAGGTCGTCCAGTTCGTAGGGGATCTCGGGCAACAGTACTTCCTCGGCGCCAGTGGCGATGGCTACCTGGGCAGCCAGCAACCCGTACTCCCGCCCCATGACCTCGATGACGAAGATGCGTCCGTGGCTGGTGGCCGTGTCCTTGATCTTGTCCACCGCGTCGATGGCGATGTTCAGGGCCGTATCGAAGCCTATGGAAATATCCGTGCCGGGGATGTCGTTGTCGATGGTGGCGGGTACGCCCACCACGGGCAGGGCGAATTCGTCCTCCAGCTTGCTGGCCCCGCGGAACGAACCGTCACCGCCGATGATGACCATGCCGTCGAGCTTCATCTTCTCGATGGTGCGGGCCACCGCTGTCGTCCCCTCGTCGGTGGCGAATTCGGGGTAGCGGAAGGTGCGCAGTACGGTGCCGCCGAGATGCAGGATGCCGCTGACCGAGCCGGGTTCCATAACGGCATAATCACCCTCGGCCAAGCCGCGCCAGCCGCGCCGGATGCCGATGACTTCAGCACCCTGCTGCCACGCGGTCCGGACTACGGCCCGCAGGGCCGGGTTCATGCCCGCGGCATCGCCGCCGCCCGTGAGTACACCGATTCTCTTCATGGATTCTCTCCTTCATCATCGTGGTGGATGTCGCCCGCATTGCGGCGGGACTGTTGTTTCGCCTGCCAGCGCCTGATGCCATCCATGCGCTGGGCCAGCTCGGTTTCGAATCCCCAGCGTCCGGGTTCGTAGAAAGCCCGCTCGGACAGGCTGTCCGGCAGGCAATTCATGTCGGCTATGCCCGCCTTGGCGTCGGGGGCGTAGCGGTAGCCCTTGCCGTGGTCCAGTTCCCGCATGAGGCGGGTGGGTGCGTTGCGCAGGTGCAGGGGCACCGGCGGATTGTTGCCGCGGGCCACTTCCGCGATGACGGAATTGTGAGCACGGTACAGAGCATTGCTCTTGGGGGCCAGCGCCAGGTAGACCACCGCCTGGGTCAGGGCCAGGTCCCCTTCCGGCGGGCCCAGGAAATGCACGGCATCGCGTACGGCGAGGGTATGGCCCAGGGCCTGGGGGTCGGCCAGGCCCACGTCCTCGCTGGCGAAGCGAACCAGGCGTCGAGCGATATAGAGGGGGTCCTCGCCACCGGCAAGCTGGCGGCCCAGCCAGTAGACAGCCGCCTGGACGTCACTGTTGCGCAGGCTCTTGTGCAGGGCGCTGACGACGTTGAAATGCTCGTCGCCACCCTTGTCGAAGCGGGCGGCTCGTTCACCGACGATGGTGGTCATCATGGCGGTGTCCACGGCCTTGTCCGGGGCACCGGGTACGGCGCCCGCCGCCACCGCAGCGGCGAGGGTCTCGAGCAGGCCCAGGGCAGCGCGGGCGTCCCCCTCGCATGAAACAGCCAGGGCATCGAGGGCGCCGTCGGTAAGTCGCAGGGCACCGGCAAGACCGGTGTCCCGGGTCAGGGACCGCTCCAGCAGCAGGCGCACGGCGGGCGCATCCAGGGGCTGCAGAACGAAGAGGCGCGTGCGCGAGATGAGGGCGCTGTTGACCTCGAAGCTGGGGTTTTCGGTGGTGGCCCCGATGAGCGTGACGGCGCCCTTTTCCACCCAGGGCAGCAGGGCGTCCTGCTGGGCCTTGTTGAAGCGGTGGATCTCATCCAGGAAAAGGATGGTGTGCTGGCCCGTGGCGCGGGCCAGTTTCTCGGATTCCACCATGACCGCCTTGATTTCCTTCGCGCCCACGGCCACGGCGCTGTACTCGAGGAACCGGGCCCTGGTGTGGACGGCGGCCAGCCGGGCCACGGTGGTCTTGCCGCAGCCCGGTGGTCCCCACAGCAGCAGGGAGGGCAGGGAATCCCCCTCGAGCAGCAGGCGCAGGGGACCGTGCTCCCCGAGCAGGGCATCCTGGCCCACGACCTCGTCGAGGGTACGCGGGCGCATGCGATCGGCCAGGGGGGCGTTCGCGAGTTCGGCGGCATTGGTGGGGAACAGGGCATCCATGTGCTCATTGTAACCGCGATGGCCCTGCTGGCAAGGCCGGGGCGCATGGCGGGAAGCATGCTGGGCCGTTGACGCCGCGGGCAGGACGAATCTAAGCTGTGTCTCTGGAGGCAACGAACCGCAACCGGAGGTGGACATGGCACGGGCCATCATGATCGTACTGGACGGACTGGGTGTGGGTGGAGCTCACGATGCCGCCGACTTCGGGGATGAAGGCAGCGACACCCTGGGGAACCTGGCCCGGGTCGTAGGTGGCCTGGATCTGCCGGCCCTGGCGTCCCTGGGTCTGGGAAACCTGCATCACATCGCCGGCGTAACCCCGGCGGCGGATCCTGCCGGGTGCTGGGGGCGTCTGCAGGAATTGTCGGCCGGCAAGGATTCCACCACCGGGCATTGGGAATTGATGGGCGTGGTGACGGAGGTTCCGTTCCCCACCTATCCCGAGGGCTTTCCCGCCGAGGTGATCGCCGAATTCACCCGCCGTACGGGGTGGGAGATCATGGGCAACCGGGCGGCCAGCGGAACGGCCATCATCGCCGAACTGGGGGACGAGCACATCGGCAGCGGACGACTCATCGTCTACACGTCGGCCGACAGCGTTTTTCAGATCGCGGCCCACGACAGTGTATGTTCACTGGAGGAACTGTACAGGGTCTGCGAGGTGGCGCGGGAGATGCTGGTGCCGCCTCACGGAGTGAGTCGGGTCATCGCCCGGCCCTTCACCGGGGCGGCGGGCGCGTATGTCCGCACACCGGACCGCCACGACTACTCCCTGGTCCCGCCGGCGGGCCTGTTGCTGCCCCTTTTACAGGAGCACGGCGTGGTGGTGCGAGCCATCGGCAAGATCCGTGACCTCTACGCCGGCGTGGGGATCGACGAGAGCCAGGTGGCGAAGAGCAATGAACAGGGCATGGCGCAATTGGATCTGTTGCATGGGGAAGCGGCAACCGGCGACGAATTGATACTGCTCAACCTGGTGGACTTCGACATGCTGTGGGGACATCGCAACGACCCCGAGGGCATGCGAGACGGCCTGGTGGTTTTCGACCGCTGGCTGGCGGGATTCCTCGAGCGCCAGCGCGACGGTGAACTGCTGGTAATGACGGCGGATCACGGCAACGATCCCACGACGCCGAGTACCGACCATTCCCGTGAGCACGTGCCCCTGCTGGCCAGGTTGGCCGGTGTGGACGGTGGCCGCGACCTGAAGCTGAGACAGGGCTTCATGGATGTGGCGGCGACCTTCGCCGACTTCCACGGCGTCACTGATTTCAAGGTGGGCAACAGTTTCCTGCCCGAACTCCAGGAAGGACGAGCTCATGGATGAACGCGATCGTGAATTGGTGGCGGCAGCCGCCGCTATCCGGGATCGGGCCCATGCGCCCTATTCCGACTTCCGGGTGGGGGCGGCGCTGCGGGACGCGCGGGGAGACGTGCACCTGGGTGTGAACGTGGAGAACATCAGTTTCGGTCTGTCGGTGTGCGCCGAGCGGCACGCCGTGGCCGCCGCCGTGGCGGCCGGCGAGAGGGAGCTGGAGGCCATCGCCATTTGCGGCGGCGACCGGCAGCCCACGCCGCCGTGTGGCGCCTGTCGTCAGGTGCTGAGGGAATTCGGCCCCGAGCTGCGGATCATCATGGCCGGCAGGGACGGTGTGGACGGGCCGGTGGAGATCACCACCCTGGCTGTCCTGATGCCGGGTGCTTTTACCGACTTCAACGGGGAGACCACCGGGTGAATGTGCTGGAACTCATAGAAGCCAAGAAACACGGCCACGCCCTGGACCGCGAACAGCTTGCCGCTCTGGTGGACGGCTTTACCGCGGGCGAAGTGCCCGAGTACCAGATGGCGGCCTGGCTCATGGCCGTCTGGTTCCGGGGCATGACCGCCACCGAAACCGCCGACCTGGCCGGTGTGATGCTGGCAAGCGGCGACGAACTGGATGTCTCCGGATTGCCGGCACCGTCGGCAGACAAACACTCCACCGGTGGCGTGGGGGACAAGGTCAGTCTGCTGTTGGCGCCCCTGGCCGCCGCGTGCGGGCTGTGCGTGCCCATGTTGTCTGGCCGGGGGCTGGGCCACACCGGGGGTACCCTGGACAAACTGGAGGCCATCCCCGGCTACGGGATCCACCTGGAAAACCACGAGTTCCTGCGCATCGTGGGCGATGTGGGCTGTGCCATCATGGGCCAGAGCGGCACCATCGCCCCGGCGGACGGGCGCATCTATGCCCTGCGCGACGTCACCGGTACCGTGGACTGCGTGCCGTTGATCACCGCCTCGATCATGTCCAAGAAACTCGCCGCGGGACCGCGGACCATCGTTATCGATCTGAAGACAGGGTCGGGTGCGTTCATGTGTGATCTGGCGCAGGCTCGTGCGTTGGCCGAGGCCCTGGTGGCTGTGGGCAGGGCCCACGGACGGAAGATGGCGGTTGTGTTTTCGGACATGGATCAACCCCTGGGACGCATGATCGGTCATGCCCACGAAACGGTGGAGGCGCTGGCTGCCTTGAAGCCGGACGGACGTGGGACGGGGCCGGCGGATCTGGTGGCATTGACGGAGGATCTGGTGGCGCAGATGGTCTTGACCGCGGGCCTGGTGACGGATCCCGAAACTGCCAGGCAGAGGGTGCGGGCTGCGTGGGACGACGGCAGCGCCTGGGAAAAGCTGGAACTGTGGTTGGCGGCCCAGGGCGGCGTTATCGATGCGGGACGCGAGGATTTCGGGCTGACCATGGCGCCGCTGGCGTTGGAGGTCACCGCGCCGGTTGACGGCTGGTTGGCCGGTACCGAGTGCCGGGAACTGGGCTTGGCCCTGGCGGACATGGGCGGGGCGCGGCGCAAGGTGGAGGACCCGCTGGATCTGAGTTGCGGGATCGAGTTCCTGCCCATGATCGGGGACCGGCTGGCCAAAGGTGACGTGGTGGCGAGGGTCTTCTCTGACCGGCAGGCCGGAGCGCAGGTGGCCGCAACACGCATCAGCAGTGCGCTGACCTATTCCTCCCGTGCTGTACTGCCGCGGGATCTGGTTCTGGAACGACTGGGGTGATCCGGCGTCAGGCTAGAACTCGTCGTCCCCGCCGTCCAACGTCTTGAAACCCTTATCCTGCCCCTGGAAATCCTGCAACTGTCCCCCGTGCATGTCGCACACCTCCTGGGGGAAATTGTCGGGCAGATAGACTTCCACGGCCACCGAGTCGCAGCGACTGGTGGCCAACATGCCAGTGCGCAGGCACACGCTCCGCTCCAGGATGGTCGGCGGGCGCACGAAGGGTTCTTCACCCTTCTCGTCGGAGATCCTGCCCATGAAGCTCGCCCAGATAGGCAGGGCCATACGGGCACCGGTGGCGCCGCGTCCCATGGGCGTCGCCGTATCGAACCCGACCCACACGCCACCGCAGAAACTCGGCGTGAAGCCGCAGAACCAGGCGTTGGTGCTTTCGTTGGTGGTGCCGGTCTTGCCGGCGCCGGTCTTGGTGAAGCCACGCCAGCTGGCACTGCGGCCGGTACCCTCCTTGAGGGTGGTGTTCAGCAGGTTGGTCATCATGTAGGCCTCGGCCGGGTCCAGCGCCTCGCGCTGTTGGATGCGTTGCTGGAAGAGGATCTCCCCGTCGGCGGCTTCCACCCTGGTGATGAGGTGTTGGGTGGTGGCAACGCCGTGGTTGGCGAAGGTGCTGTAGGCGCCCACCACCTCGCGCAGGGTGACTTCGCCTGCACCCAGGAACAACGCCGGGACCCGGGGCAGGGGCGTGGTGAAGCCCAGGGCTTCCACATTCTCCAGCACCGGCGCCAGGCCGAAGTCCAGGTACAGTTTTGCCGTGGGAGTATTGACCGAGCGGCTCAGGGCAAAGCGCAGGGTCATGGGTCCCCGGAACCGGCCGCTGAAGTTCTTGGGCCGCCACAGGCTGACGCCCGTGTCCAGCATGAACGGCGTGTCCATGAGGATGCTGCTGGTGGTATAGCCCCTTTGCAGAGCCGTCAGATAGACAAAGGGCTTGAAGATGGAACCGGGCTGGCGATTGGCCTGGGTCGACAGATTCCACTTGCTGTCGATGAACGAGCGACCGCCGACCATGCCGAGCAGGGCGCCGGTCCTTACGTCCTGCAGCAGGGCGGCACCCTGCAGGTATTCCAGGCTTTCCGGTGTTTCGTCCACCGCGACCAGGCTGTCGTGCCTGGCCCGGGTCATGGGGTATTCGCGGTCTGTTTCCTCGGTGGCCAGATGGGATTCGAGAGCCTCCTCCATCCACAACTGGTACCGGGGCACGAGAGTGGTCCAGACCCGGAGGCCGTCCTTGTAGAGGCGGTCGGCGCCGTAATCCTTCTCGAGGGTCTTGCGCACTTCTTCGACAAAGAAGGCGGCGAATCCAGCCGGGATGCCGTCCCGGGCAGTGCTGGCGACGGGACGGATTTCCGTGGCGGAAATGGTTTCGGCTTCGGCCCGGGTCAGGACACCGGCCTGGATCATGGTCTCCAGAACCGTGGCTCGCCGCGTGTAGGCCCGGTCCAGGTGGTTGAAGGGGTTGTAGCGTTCCGGTCGCTGGATCATGCCTGCGAGCATGGTGGACTGGGCGTCCTCGAGGTCCCAGACATCCTTGCCGAAGAAGGTGTGTGCGGCAGCCTGCACCCCATAGGACCCCTTGCCCAGGTAGATCTGATTTAGATACATGGCAAGGATCTCGTCCTTGGTGTAGATCTGCTCGATCTGCACCGCCAGGATCATCTCCTTGAGTTTGCGCGTGATCCGTTTCTCCGGGGTGAGGAACAGGTTCCGGGCCAGCTGTTGGGTCAGGGTGCTGGCGCCGGGGCTGCGGCTGGTACTGAGGTTGATCCAGACCACACTGACCAGGCGTCGCAGATCTATCCCGTAGTGGTTCCGGAAACGCCGGTCTTCCACCGAAACCACGGCTTCCTGCAGGCGGCGGGGGATACGGCTCAAGGGCACAATGGTGCGGTTCTCGGTATAGAACTCCCGCAGGGTGTCGCCGTTGGCTGCAAAGATGATAGTCTTGACCGAGGGGTCTATGGACTCGAGAGCGTCCAGCGACGGCAGATCGCGGGCGAAGCGGTCCAGCATCGCCAGGGAACCGGCCATGGCCAGGACGAACGCGAAGGTCAATCCCCACAGGATACTCCGCACCCATCGTGGTGAAATCGTGATTTCCAGAAACCGCCGCATGCTGCCTCCCTGCTGCCGCGTCCCGCCGTAATCCGGCTGCCTATCCGGAGCGTCGCAACTATGCGCTACGCTGTCGGGTTTTCACAAGAAACAAATAGGTAACCAGGTTTACGGTGACTTCACTGCATGACCTGTGCCCGTCGGCGGGGGGTGAAATCGCTTGGTGGACCAAAGGTTCCGGGATTCTTGAAGGTAAATGTGTACCTTCCGCCACGCCCGTTTCGTGACGGGAAGGACACATGCAGACATGTGAGCCCCCTTTTGCCTGAGTGAAGTTATATAGGCGCAAGGGGTTACGTGGTTGAAGTTAATTTCTCTGAAATACGTCTTTTTCTCTTTGACTCCTGTGCCCGGGGGATATAACTTGCGCCCTCGTTGCCCGGATGACGGCGTGACCGTCTCGTCCGGGTAGCTTTTTGCCTCGACAGCTCTTCAAGGGCTTTCGAGGGTGGGACTTGAGGCTACCGGAAAAAGTCAAAAAACTTATTGACAGTCTTCCGGTTCTTGAGTACATTGCTTGCCCCTACTTAGGGGGACCGGCGGCAGCGTACGCACGGTACTGCTCTTTGACAACAGAATAGCGTGCGATGGCCCGAATGCAATTCCGAGTCGTCCAACGTTTTCGACCAGGCGCAAAGTCCTTCGGGATGGCGCGTGGAAGTCGTAGGCGTCTGGATGGTTCTTGCGAAAAAAGACAGGACATGAATCCTGTTGTTAATATTTTGACAACGGAGAGTTTGATCCTGGCTCAGAACGAACACTGGCGGCATGGATTAGGCATGCAAGTCGAACGAGAACGCTC